>JAEEMF010000013.1 GCA_016283075.1 Bacilli bacterium
ATACCCTTCATATTATCAACAACTATTGCAGCATCTTTAACATTTCTTGTTAATACTCCTAAATGATCTAAAGAAGAAGCAAATGGGAATAAACCATATCTAGATATCATTCCATATGTTGGTTTATATCCGACAATTCCACAGTATGCAGCTGGTTTTCTAATAGAGTCTCCTGTATCAGATCCAGTAGCATATGGATAAACTCCTGCTGCTACAGCACAAGCTGAACCTGCAGAAGATCCAGCACACATTCTAGTTTTATCCCATGGATTTAAAACAATTCCTGTATGACAAGTAGTACCAGTACCACCCATACCAAATTCATCCATAGCAGTCTTATTAACCATTATGGCTCCTGCTTCTTTTAATTTAGAATATGCAGTAGCATCAAAGAATGGAACATAATCTTTAAGTGTATTAGATGATCCAGTAGATAATATTCCTTTAGTTGAATAGTTATCTTTAATACCACATGGAATACCTGATAATAGGTTATCAGTTACTTCAGTTTCTTTAGCATCATCTAATATAGTTACAAATGCATTATATTTATCTTGAATGTCATGAGATAACTTTAATGATTCATCAATTAATTCTTTTGAAGTTACCTCACCACTTTTTAAAAGTTCATGAAGCTCTTCAATACTTTTATTCATGTATTTCATATTATCCCACCACCTTTGGTACTTCTACTTCTCTACCTGAAACATCATCACAGTTAGAAAGTAAATCTTCTATTGGAACAGATTCTTCTACTTCATCTTCTCTAAGTTCATATTCAAAATCATCTAGAGTATGAGTCATAGGTTCTACATTTTCTATTCCAGGAATATCATTAATAATATTGATTTGTTCATCAATAACATCAAATTCATCTAGAACCATTTTATTCTCTTCAGGAGTTAAACCAATAAGTAATTTTTCTGCATAGTCATCAACCATTTCTTTAGTAAACTTACTCATATTATTCCTCCTCTTTTTTAATTTCTATACCTAATTCTTCTAATTGCTTATCTGTTAAATAGCTTGGTGATCCCATCATAAAGTCTTGTCCAGAAGCACTTGTTGGGAATGCTTGAACTTCTCTTAAGTTTGGTTCATCTTTAATAAGCATAATCATTCTATCAATACCAGGAGCCATTCCACCATGTGGAGGACATCCATATTTAAATGCAGTCATTAAAGATGTAAATCTCTTTTCAACTTCTTCTTTAGTATAACCAACTATTTCAAAACCTTTAATTAATGATTTAATATCATGGTTTCTAATAGCACCAGAAGCCATTTCATTACCATTACATACAAAGTCAAATTGGTAAGCTAAAATATCTTCTATATCTTTTTCTTCATAGTCTTTCATTCCTCCATGAGGTAAACTGAATGGATTATGACAGAATTCATATTTCTTTTCTTTTTCATCATATTCAAACATAGGGAAATCTTTAATAATACATAATTCAAGTTTATTATTATCTATTAATCCAAGTTTTTCTCCTAGTTCAGTTCTAATTTGACCAGCAAACTTTTGAGCAGTTTTTAAATTCTTATTAGCTATAAAGAACATAACTGATCCAGTTTTCATATCAAATTCTTTTATTAAACTATCTCTTTCTTCGTCAGATAAGAATTTGTCTATAGGTCCTTTAAATGTTCCATCTTCCATTAATGTGATATATCCAATACCTGGCATACCAATAGATGTAGCAAAATCTACTACTTCATTAAACCAACTGTTTGGTTTATCACCTATGTTATCTACTACTATTACTTTAATAACACTATTTGAAAATGGTTTAAATGTTGTATATTTAAGTGTTTCAGAAGCATCTTTAATAAGTAATGGGTTTCTTAAATCTGGTTTATCAGTACCATAATCATTCATAGCATCTCTATAAGCTATTCTTCTAAATGGAACTGTAGAAACTTCTTTATTAGAAAATTTAGTAAATGTTGAATAGAAAATTTCTTCTCCTACTTTTAATATATCTTCTTCTTCAGGAAAGCACATTTCTAAGTCTAATTGATAGAACTCTAATGTTCTATCTTTTCTTGCATCTTCATCTCTAAAACAAGGTGCTACTTGGAAATATTTACTAATACCACCTACCATTAATAATTCTTTATATATTTGTGGAGCTTGTGGTAAAGCATAGAATCTTCCCTTAAATAATCTACTTGGAACAACAAAGTCTCTTGCTCCTTCAGGAGATGATGCAGTAAGAATTGGAGTTTGAACTTCGGTAAAACCAAGATCATACATCTTATTGCGGATAAAATGAAGTATTTCACTTCTTAATAAGATATTATTCTTAACTTCATCATTTCTTAAATCTAAATATCTATATTTAAGTCTTACATCTTCTTTAGTAGATTTAGATTGTTTAATAGAGAATGGAAGTTCATGAAGAGATTCTCCTAAAACTTCTAAAGTATCTACTACTAATTCAATAGTACCAGTATTTAATTTTTCGTTTATAGTATCTTCAGATCTTTCTCTAATTGTTCCTTCTAATTTAACAACAGATTCTTTAGCAAGTCCTTTAAACATATTATCATCATTTGATACTGCTTGAAGAACATCAAATTCATCTCTTAAATCTAGGAATAATACACCACCATGGTCTCTTATATTTTCAACCCATCCAGAAACTACAATATGTTCACCAATCATATCTTTAGATAATTTATCAATTGTATGTGTTCTATATTTATTCATTTTTTCCCTCCTATGGTTCTAGTCTATTTGGACCTCTAAAGATAAACATTTCTTCTTTAATAGAAAGTCCAAGTAATAACATATTAAATCTATCTACACCTATAGCAAATCCACCATGTGGAGGACAACCATATTTAAAGAATTGTAAATAGAATTCTACGTCTTTTGTTAATCCTTTTTCTTCACATTGAGCTTTTAATACATCATATCTATGTTCTCTTTGAGCTCCTGAAGTTATTTCAGTTCCTCTCCAGATTAAGTCAAATCCTTGTGGAATATCATCTTTTCTCATATGATAGAAAGCTCTCTTAGTTTTCTTAAAATCA
>JAEEMF010000014.1 GCA_016283075.1 Bacilli bacterium
ATCTTTAATACGTTGCATAGCCATTTTATCATCAGATAAATCTACACCATGTTCTTTTTCAATATCTTTAACTAAGTAATCAACAATACGTTTATCAAAGTCATCTCCACCTAAATGGTTATTACCACTAGTTGATTTAACTTCAAATACACCATCACCTAGTTCAAGAATAGATACATCGAATGTACCTCCACCTAAGTCATAAACAAGTACTGTTTGTGACTCTTCTTGTTTATCTAGACCATAAGCAAGTGCTGCAGCAGTTGGTTCATTAATAATTCTTTCTACTTCTAAGCCAGCAATTTTACCAGCATTTTTAGTAGCTTGTCTTTGGGCATCATTAAAGTATGCTGGAACTGTAATAACAGCTCTTGATACTGTTTCACCTAAATAAGCTTCAGCAGTTTTCTTTAAGTCTCCTAAAATCATAGCAGAAATTTCTTCTGGAGTATATTTCTTTCCATTAACTTCTACTTTTTCTTTAGTACCCATTAATCTTTTAATAGAACTTACTGTTTCTGGATTAACAACAGTTTGTCTTTTAGCAGCTCCACCTACAATGATTTCACCATTTTTAAATGCAACTACTGAAGGAGTAGTTCTTTCTCCTTCTGGATTAGCTATAACTTTAGCTTCTCCACCTTCATAAACACATACACAACTATTAGTTGTACCTAAGTCAATACCTATAATTTTACTCATATTTATTCCTTCTTTCTTATTCGCTAACTTTTACCATAGCGTGTCTAATAACTTTATCTTTTAATAAATATCCTTTTTGAAGTACTTCTAGTACCATACCAGGATTAACTCCATCACGGTGTTCAGTTAGAACAGCTTGATGATAGTTAGGATCAAATGGTTTATTATTACCATCTATTGCTTTTACTCCGTATTTTTCAAGAATAGCAACTTGATTACAATAAGTCATTTTAAATCCTTCTAAGAACTTAGAAAGTTCATCTGATAAATCAGGTGTATCCATTTTAATAGCTCTTTCAAAATTATCTATTATAGGAAGTAATTCTTTTACTAAATCTTCATTACAATATTTTAAAGATTTTTCTACTTCCTCATCTTTTCTTTTACGATAGTTAACTAAATCAGCTTTAGCTATTAAAGATTCATTTTTTAAATCTTCTACCATCTTTTTTAAAACTTCATTTTGTTCTTTTAATAAATCATTTTCTTTTTTTAAATGGCTTTCTTTTTTAGGCTTTTCCTCTTTAACAGGAGCCTTTACTTCTTCTTTTACAGTTTCTTCCATGTTTCCTCCATTATCTATCACTCATATTTTTAGTAATATAATCTAGTAAAGAAACAACTCTATCGTACTGCATTCTCTTTGGTCCAATTAAAGCTATAGTACCTTCTCTACCATTAACATTATATTTAGTTTTAATAATAGTTACATCATCTGATAAATCATTTTCACTACCAATATAGATATTAATACCACTATCAGATTCTTTAACATTATTAATTAATTCTTTATCTTCAAATTTACTAATAATCTCTCTTATCTTATCTGAATCATCAAATTCTGGTTGTTTAAGTAAATTACTTTGTCCAGCCATTGAAAATGATTGATTACTAAAATCACTAAATGCTGAATAGAAAGCATTATATAACGCTTCTGATTGTTTAACATATTTACCTATTACTGGTTTTACTTCAAACTCAAGTACTGAGCTTACTTCATCAATAGGTGTTCCTACAATCATCTTATTAATTATTTCTACAGTCTTCTTAATTTCATTAATATCAATTTTACCTTCTAGTACAACATTTCTGTGTTCAACATGTCCTTTATCAGTTATTACTATTGCTACAAGAGAGTTTTCACTAACAGGAACTACTTCTACTTTAGTAACAATATTTTCTTTAGATGATTTACCAAGTATAACAGCAGTTAAACTTGTCATCTCTGATACTATTTGAACACTTTTCTCAATATAATCATCTAGCATTAATGAATGATTATGAACTAATGCTTGTAATTTTAATACATCATCACCAGATAATTCCTTAGGTACCATAATATGATCTACATAATATCTATACCCTTTTTCACTAGGGACTCTTCCTGATGAAATATGTGTCTTTTCAATAAGTTCATTCTCTTCTAGAAACGCCATTTCATTTCTTACAGTTGCACTTGAACATTTAAGAATATTACATAAAGCATTCGAACTAACAGGTTTAGCATCCTTTATATAATCTTCTACTATTAGTTTAAGTAACTGTGTTTGTCTAGAGTTTAACATTTAATCACCTCTATTTAATTAGCAGTATCACCATTCAACTGCTATTTAAAGTTTACCACTATAAATTAGCACTGTCAATACTTCATTGCTAATTTTACACATAAAAAAGAAGGATTAAATCCTTCTTTAGTTTATATAGTTAAACGATTAAGCTGATTGTTCTGAGCAAACTACTTCATCACCTAAAGTTCTAGTAGCAGTTTCACCTTCACCAGAAACTGTGAAGTTAGCACAATCAAAACTGTCTTTTTTGAATTTTAGGTAAACATTACCAACGCTATCGATTTCAAATACAGCATCACTATCAGAATATAAATCAGGAATTTCTCCAGTTAATTCAAGTTCTGCTTTTAATCCAGCAACAGTTAATTGAGTTTTATCTCCACCATTATATCCAGCACCAGTAGATCCCATGAAGTTTTTGTAGCATTCAGCACCACTTAAGTTTTTACCACCATTGATTTGGCAAGTAGTGAAATAAGTTCTTGCTTGTCTAATCATTTCATCTCCAGTAGCTTCATCAGCACCTTTTCTTGATTGTCTAATAACATTATTTACAGATGGAATTGCGATTAAAGCGATAACACCTAAAATTAAAATAACGGCTAGTAATTCGATTAATGTGAAACCTTTTCTATTTTTCATTTTTTCTCCTCCTCTATCTTTACTTAAAGTATAGCAAAACCATTATTTCAAGTCAATATACTTGTAAAAAACTTTACAAAAAAAGAGACATAAGTCTCTTATTTTTCTAAAAGCATTTTTAGTTCATTTTCTTCTTTTAATAAATTTTGTCTATCAAGTTCTACGATATGAGCTGGAGCTTTATTAACATAGTTCTCATTAGATAGAAGATTCTTTCTTCTTTCTATAGATTTCTTTAAATCTTCTATTTGTTTTTCTTTTAATGCTTTTTCTTCTTCTGTTTCTACTTTTTCAAAGTAAATTGTAGCTTTATACTTACCTACTTCTACTTTATAAGAATTAATAGATAATTCTTCATCTATTATATTATCAGTAAGTTTAAGCATTTTAATAATTATTTCATCCTTAATATTTAGAAGTACTTTAGCATCTTTAGAAATACTATTTTCTGCTTTAACATTTCTAAAATTAGAAATAAATTCTACTTTTTCATCTACATTCTTTAGTTCTTCTTCAAATATAAACTTATCTTCATATTTAGGATATTCAGATATCATTATAGATTCAGAGTCTTTTATAGGAAGCATTCCATATATTTCTTCAGTTACAAAAGGCATAAATGGATGAAGTAGTTTTAAAATACCTGTTAATATGTAACATAATACTGACTTAGTAGTTTTAGAATCACTATTAAACTTACTAAATTCAATATAACTACTACAGAAATCATCATATATAAATGAATATGTTTCTGCACCAAATAAGTTAAATTCATATTTATCCATATGATTAATACTTGATTTAACGATATTTTCATATTTAGTTAATATCCATTTATCTTCTTCTGTTAAATTACTAAAGTCGTATTCATTTAATCCTTCTATGTTCATAAGAACGAATCTAGAAGCATTCCATATCTTATTAATATAATTCCAAGTACTAGTTAGTTTTGTTTCGTCAAAACGTAAATCTGTACCAAATGCTACATCAGTATTTAAATAATATCTTAAGGCATCTACACCATATTTATCAATCATATCAAATGGATCTACACCATTACCTAAAGATTTACTCATCTTACGGCCTTCTTTATCTCTAATAAGTCCGTGGATAATACAATCTTTAAATGGTCTTACACCATTTAGTTCTTCTGATTGGAACATCATTCTTGCTACCCAGAAGAAAATAATATCATATGCTGTTACTAGGCAGTCATTTGGATAGTATCTTTCTAAATCTTCAGTTTTATCTGGCCATCCTAGTGTTGAAAATGGCCAAAGTGCTGAAGAGAACCATGTATCAAGAACATCTTCGTCTTGAACCCATCCTTCTCCTTCTGGTGCTTCCATACCTACATATATTTCTTCACCTTTATACCATGCAGGAATTCTATGTCCCCACCATAACTGACGTGATATACACCAGTCATGACAATCTGTCATCCAAGAGTTAAGTAAGTTTTCAAATCTTTCTGGAACAAAGTTTACTTTGTTATCACTATCTTTTTGTATTTCAAGAAGTTTATTTGCAAGTCCATCCATTTTAACAAACCACTGTTTCTTAACCATTGGTTCAACCATAACACCTGTTCTTTCAGAGTGGCCTACTTCATGAACAAGTGGTTCTATATCTAAAAGTAATCCTTCTTCTTTTAAATCTTTAAGAAGTTCTTCTCTACAATCTTCTCTTGTCATACCTTGATATTTTTTAGGTACATTTTCATTCATAGTAGCATCATCATTCATAATACAAATTCTTTCTAGATTATGACGATTTCCTACTTCGAAGTCGTTAGGATCATGAGCTGGAGTAATTTTAACTACACCAGTACCTTTTTCCATATCAGCATGTTCATCTGCTATTACTGGAATAGGTTTATTCATTATTGGAAGAATAGCATTCTTTCCAATATATTTTTTATATCTATCATCATCTTTATTTACGGCTACTGCTGTATCACCAAATAAAGTTTCTGGACGAGTAGTTGCTACATCTAAGAATTCATCAGTACCTTCTATCATATATTTCAAATGATAAAAAGCACTCTTTTCTTCAGAGTAAATAACTTCTTCATTAGATAAAGCTGTTTTAGCAGCTGGATCCCAGTTAATAATCTTTTCTCCTCTATAGATAAGACCTTTATTATAATAATCAACAAATACTTTAGTAACAGCTTTATTTAAACCTTCATCTAAAGTAAATCTTTCTCTTGTATAATCTACTGATACTCCCATAGCAGCCCACTGATCACGAATATGTCTGCCATATTCATGAGTCCAGTCCCAGCATGCATCTAAGAATTTTTCTCTACCATATTCATATTTGTTAATACCTTGATCTTTTAACTTTTTAACTACTTTAGCTTCAGTAGCTATAGCAGCATGGTCCATACCTGGAAGCCATAATGTATCGAATCCTTGCATTCTTTTATAACGAATAATTGCATCTTGAATAGATACGTTATAAGCATGTCCGATATGAAGTTTACCTGTTACATTAGGTGGAGGTATAACTATTGAATAAGGATCATTTCCTTTATTCTTACCTGCTTCAAAATAACCTTTTTCTTTCCAAGTATTATATTTATCTTTTTCTACTTCTAAATGATTATATTTTATATCTAACATTTATATCCCTCTTTCTTTCATATACTTCATATTGTAATCAAGTAATATTTTAAATTTTTCTTTATCTTTAAGTAAATTATAATAACTAGTTAAATAATCAAAGAATTCTTTTAAACATTCTTTATAATTTATATCATATATAAAACCAAATTTTATTGCGGCGTGATCATTAGTGGTTTTCATTTCTTTTTTACCGACTCGTTCATAATTCTTAATATGATTAATAATAACTTCTGATATATTTGAATTATCTCCAGTAAAGAAACTTAATTCATTTAAAACTCCTAAACTATACATAATATCAATTTTATCAACATCTCTAAGTAATTTAGAAAGTCTACTTTCTTTCTCATCAGTAATATTTGGTAATTCTAATATATTGTGATTTAAAATAACTTTTTCTATTAAACTATAATACTTCTTATCAATATTAAACTTTTCAATATAGTTATCTTTAAATAGAAGCTTAGCACCTAATTTAGCATGATCTATATTAATATCACTATAGGAATCATATCTTTTAAACTGTTCAAATCTTCCAAAGTCATGTAATAGTCCTATTACTTTGGCTAAGTAGATATCTTCTTTACTAAATCCAAGTATATTTGCATACTTTTCTGATAAAGACATAACTCTTAAAGAATGATTATATTTTTGAAGTATTCTTTCATCATCTAAATTAAAGTTATCTACATATTCTTTAAATATATCTACCATAATATCACCTACTAAAAAAGCGACCACCACCCTATAAGGGCGAATGATCGCGGTACCACCTTACTTATATCAAAAGATATATCTCTAATCGTTAACGAGATTAACCGTTTTATCCTATTTACTTAGATAAACTCTCAAAAGCTACCTTCTATATACTTTTATTATTAGTTTTCACCAACCACTAACTCTCTAAAATATCCGTATATATACTCCTCTTTCTCACTGATTTACACCAATTATAATAGTTTAGTACTTATTTGTCAATAATTATTACTTATACCTTATTAGGTATAAAACAGAAGTATTTGTTGGACGAGCCGTATAGCTTGCTACTATCGAAGTATAAGAGCTACTTGTTACATATCTACCCGTTAATGTATTTAATTCATTCGAACCCGTAATGGCAAAATCATGCTTTTCAGGCCTCATTGATTGATTAAATGTAGAAGTATAAAGTCCTTTCCCATAGTCAGCAACATATGTACCAGGGTGTTCGGTTCCATCTTGATGGACACCAACTGATTCACCGCTACCTTGACTTGCATGACTATTAGTACCCGTTCCTCTTAAAAACTCTCCTCTAAGGTCAGGTACTGCAAATGTTGTAGTACCATTTCCACCAAAATAGTTATATGAACCAAAGTTAGTTTTAATATGTTCTGCAAGAAGCGGAAAATCACTTATATTATAAACAGTACCAGCACACTTTAAAAAGAAATTTGGGATAGTAGTACCCATATAACTTAGAATGGTTCCTACTGGAGTAGACTGACACTCTTTAGCATATAAATCATCTAAAGCAGATCCGACATTTGAAGCTTTCCAGTTAGCATCTACTGATGTAAAGCCTATATCAGACGCTAGATAACTTGCAGCAAATACGATGGATAAAGACGTAAAAGCAACGCCAAATAAGAAAACAAATATTTTACTATTAAGTATTTTCTTCATATTCACCCATCCTATCTTATACAATAATTATATATATACGTATATATTTAGTCAATAAAAAGGAACCTTTAAGGTTCCTTAATCAACACTAATTGTATGTCGGATATATTCTTGTAATACTATATGAACCACCTACATTATATCCATAATTTTTATTTAGCCCTGCTCCATTATAACTTACAGAACTTGTACATGTTGTTTCACCTGTTAATGATGATACATCAAGCGATAATGTTCCCGAACGAGATGCATTATTATCTCCACCATCTCTTGATGCTGCTACTGCAGCTGATTTAGCACCACATTTAACCGTTAATCTAATATATCCTGTTGAATCATATGATCCAGTTGCGGATATTTTATATACATAATTTATCATTTTAACATCAGTTAAATCCATAGTAAACGATGGACCATTAGCACTGCCAGTAAGTCTATCCCAATCTCCCTTATTATTATTAAAATAAACAGTTCCACTCCATGATTTAGATGCCGTATTATTTGTACAACTATCAGATGCGCAGACTCCCGATTTATCCCAAATTGTTTCAACTTGACATGATTGTGTATTGCACTCTTCTTCTAACTCTTCGGTTATAAGTGCACATGAATTCGTTCTAGTTCTTTTTCCGCCTCCACACTTAACGGAGCATTCTGACCATTCAGAGTATTTATTTTCACCATCAGAAGTACTTCCTAAAGAGAATACACTTGAACGATTACCAGTTTCATCTTCTGCAATAGCCCAAGCATAATATGATGTACCACAACTTCTAGTAAAATTTCTATTAATAGAGAATCTACTATCTGATTTAGATGGAGCTGTTTTATCGTTTGAAATAATATATTTATATGTTACAGGTGATCTATCATCTATTGATCCTGATGCAGGAACTAATATTGTTGAATTAGAATCACTACCTGTTACATCACCAATTAATCCAATAGTTGGAGTTGTTGGTGCTTCTATATCACCCGTATCAATTTTTAAACTGTTCGATATATTATCAGATTTATCTTTAGCAAACGCATAATAAACATTTGATTTAGTAAAAGTATATTCTACATAAGAATTTTCAGTAGCAATCCACTGACAAGTACTAGAATCATTCGTTGTTGTTATACAATATGAATCTACTCCTTCTCCGTCATCAGTAATTACTAATTTTAAAACATCTTTATCAAGTGTTCCAATTAGTTGAGGAGCCTCTATATCATCAGTTATAAATGTTATACCTTCTGATACATTACCTTTTTTATCTTTAGCATAAGCTGTATATGTTCCATTTTTAGTTAATGTATGTTCAGCGTAGTTTCCTTTTACTTCATTCCATTTACAAGTACTAGTTCCTACTGTACTTGAAACGCAGTAACTATCTATTCCTGATTCACCATCATGCATTGTTAATTTTAGCAAATCTCTAGTTAAAGTTCCTGTAATTGTTGGTTTAGTTGTATCAATATCCCCGCATGCTTTACCTATACTTAAATCATCTTTAGTTCCTGATACACAGTATTTTCCATCACTAATATAACTTGCTTTTACTGTTTTAGCGTCTTCTACAACTATACTACCACTTACTGGTACTTTACCAGTAAATTCTAGTTTGGTATCACCATTTGTACAAACTTTTCCGTCACAGTTAAAAGAGACTGGATAGCTTATTTTATTTCCAGAATTTAGCTGTGCTACTGATGAATAATTCTCTCCCGTTTTAATTATTGTTTTTACTGACGTTTTAAATGCTTCTTTTTTAGAATATTCTACGATGTTACCTACAGTTGATGTTGCAATTAAAGCAATTATTCCTAAAACGATTATAACTGCTAAAAGTTCTAATAAAGTGAAGCCTTTATCTTTAAACTTTGCTTTCATAGATAACTCTCCTATCTTATAACATAATTATATAGGTATTGAAGTTAATAGTCAATAAAAGAAAAAATAGTTGCTAAGCAACTATTTTTCTGCGTCTTTATTTACTTTTTTAGCAATTCCTTTAACAGCATCTAATACTTCAATTGGAATAGCAAAGATAACTGTATTGGATTGATCTGAACTTAAATCATTTAAAGTAGCAAGTGTTCTTAAGTGAAGTGCACCTGGAGTTGAACCCATCATATTTGCAGCTTTGCTTAAATTTTCAGCAGCCTCAACTTCACCAGCAGCTTTAGTAATAACAGCTGCTTTTTCTCTTTCAGCTTCTGCTACTTTAGCAATAACTCTCTTCATTTCTTCTGGTAAAGAAACGTCTTTAAGTTCAACATTTTCTACTTTAATTCCCCAAGGATCAGTAGCTTCATCAATGATTGAACAAATTTCTGTAGAAATTCTTTCTCTTTGAGAAAGTAATTCATCTAGAGTTACAGAACCTACTGCATTACGCATTGTAGTTTGTGCAAGTTGACCTACTGCATAATAGAAGTTTTCAACTTCACAAATAGCTTTACCAGCATCTACTACTTTATAGTAAATAACAGCATTGATTTTAACAGAAACGTTATCTTTAGTGATAGCTTCTTGTTCTGGTACGTCAACAGCTTTAGTTCTGATATCTACCTTTCTATAAGATTGAATAATTGGAAGAACAATGTTCCATCCTGGTGTAAGCATTTTTTTATACTTACCAAAAGAGAATAAAATTCCTCTTTCGTACTCATTAATTTGTTTAATAGATTTTAAAATAACAAGTACTAAAATAACAATAATAATCCAAAATAATTCCATAAACATCCTCCTAGAGATATTATAGCACAATATAAAAAAAACTGATATTAAATTAATATCAGTTTTCAGTAATTTATAATTAACCAACATAAGTGATTTTAGCTTTTCCGTTATCTGTATTTACACCACTAGTTGTTGTTGGAGAATATGTTGTTCCTTCATATGTTATTTCTGGAACTCCACCTATCCAACCGGATCCTCCACCACCTCCGGCAGAACCAGAAGTATGATTTGTATATCCGCTTTTGTAGGCGCCTCCACCGCCGTAGAAGCCTCCGCCTCCACCACCGACGTATTTCCAGTAACCTTCTCCACCGACTCCAGCACCGCTACCAGCACCAAAGCTTGCTCCTGATGTTTGAGTTCCTCCACCACCAGGACTACCTGTAGTATATTCATCAGAAGATGTAGAACCTCTACTTCCGCTTAATCCTCCTCCGGCTCCTCCACCGAATTGACTAGAAAGACCAGCAGCCCAGTTATAAGCTCCACCGCCTCCGCCTCCAGCGACGATAAGACCTTTTTTATTATCAACAAATTCAGTTTTACCAATATCTTTAAGTGTTCCAGTTACTAAAGCGATGTGTGTTGCACCACCGCCTCCTCCAGCTCCTCCATCACTAGAAGGATACTCAGTAGCACCAGCACCACCACCATTAAAGCCTCCGGCAGGTCTTGAAGCAGTTGAATAAGCTCCTTTGCCTCCAACTGTTATAAATAACGAAGTATTATTTTCAAGTTCGATATAGCCTACTGAATATCCACCAGCTCCGCCATATCTTCCTCCACCTTGTGCACCCCATACTTCTAATTTGTATAGACCACTACATGGAACCTTCCATTCTTCAGAAGTTTTGTTATATGCAAAATCAAATTCTTGTCCAGATGGATAGTCGCATACTAAATCCTTTGTTATTTCATATTTTAGGTAATCTGATATATTACCAGCTGCATCCTTTGCATATATATAGAATGCGCCTGCTGAAGTAAACTTATATACTATAGAAGTTTCAGATATACTTGTCCAAGAGCAAGATTCTGAACTTTCTGTTTTACTTACGCAGTATCCTGTAACTCCTACATCATCTTTAAATGTAAGTGTTACTTTACTATTATTAAGTTCACCTGTTATAGTTGGTTTTTCTATATCTCCTGTTACTATCTTGACTGATTTAGATGTATTATCAGATGTATCTTTTACAAATATATAATATGTTCCAGATTTATATAATGCATGATTTATAGTATTACCTTCTGTTACTATCCAAGAACATGTATTAGAATTATCAGTTACATTTATACAGTATGCTGTTACTCCTACATTATCTGTATAATTTAGTGTTAATACATTTTTATTTCTTGTTACTGATAATGTTGGATCTTCAATATCACCTGTTGCAACTTTTAAACCATCTGATATATTACCAGCCTTATCCTTTGCAAATGCATAATATGTATCAGATTTATCAAATGTATATTCTACATATGAACTTTCTACTGCTATCCACTTGCAAGTACTTGAATCATTAGTAGTTGTAATACAATATGACTCTGTTCCGTCACCATTATCTGTAATTACTAATTTAAGTGTTCTCTTATCAAGTGTTCCAATAAGTTCAGGTGCTTCTATATCATCAGTTATAAATGTTATTCCTTCTGATACATTACCTTTTTTATCTTTAGCATATACACTATATGTGCCATTCTTTTTAAGTTCATGTTCAGCGTAGTTTCCTTTTACTTCATTCCATTTACAAGTACTAGTTCCTACTGTACTTGAAACACAGTAACTATCTATTCCCGATTCTTTATCATGCATTGTTATTTTAATTATATTCTTATCTAAGGAAACAGTTAGTGTTGGTTTAGTTGTATCAATATCCCCACATGTTTTACCTATACTTAGATCATCTTTAGTTCCTGATACACAGTATTTTCCATCACTAATATAACTTGCTTTTACCGTTTTAGCATCTTCCACAACAATACTACCACTTACTGGTACTTTACCAGTAAATTCTAGTTTAGTATCACCATTTGTACAAGCTTTTCCATCACAGCTAAAAGATACTGGATAACTTAATTTATTTCCAGAATTTAACTGTGCTACTGATGAATAATTCTCTCCCGTTTTAATTATTGTTTTTACTGACGTTTTAAATGCTTCTTTTTTAGAATATTCTACGATGTTACCTACAGTTGATGTTGCAATTAAAGCAATTATCCCTAGTACTATGATAATTGCTAAAAGTTCTAATAAAGTGAAGCCTTTATATTTAAACTTTGCTTTCATAGATAACTCTCCTATCTTATAACATAATTATATAAGCATATATATTTAAAATCAAGTAAAAGAATTATTAGACTTTTTATTTAAATACCATATTTTCGCCACTTTTTATCATAAAATGATAATTTGTGGTGAAAATCAAGTGCTTTTTGAAATAAAAAAGTGAAGAATAATCTTCACTTAAATCCATACACCAAAGCCAATTGCTGCGGTAGCAAGGATTAATCCTGCTATCCAAAAACCTTTTACTATATCTTGCTCTGCATAACCTTTTTTCTCAAAATGGTGATGTAGTGGTGCCATTAATAATATTTTACGGTGGAAAACCATAATTCCTACCATTTGAACTATAGCAGATAATGTTTCCACAACGAATACTCCTGCTACTACTATAAGTGTTATTTCATGATTTGTTAGTATTGCTATAGAAGCAAGTGTTGCTCCTAAACTTAAAGATCCTGTATCACCCATAAATACTTTTGCTGGATGACTATTAAAGAATAGGAATCCAAATAGTGATCCTAAAAGGATAAAACAGAATATTGCTATATCTTCATTCCCTGATACCCAGGTAGAACCATATGAAATAATACCAAAGGCAAAGAATGCTATTGCAGATAGTCCTCCTGCTAAACCATCTAAACCATCTGTTAAATTAACTGCATTACTACTAGCTACTAAAATAAATAGAAGGAAAATTCCGTATATCCATCCCATATCTATTTTAATACCTAAAGTATGTATATTTAGTACTGGTTCATTTCCTGTTTTTAAGAATACATAGAAGAACACAAGTGATATTAATAGTTGCCCTGCTAACTTTTGTATTTCTGTTAAACCTTCATTAGTTCTTCTTTTAATACTTAAATAATCATCTAGGAAACCTAAAATAGCATATGCTATAAATACGAACATAACTATAAAGATATTTTCTCCCCACTCCATCTTATTTAAAAGAAGTAAGATTGTTGCGGATACTATTGTAGGAATTATAAATATAAATCCTCCCATAGTAGGAATACCATCTTTATCTTTATGTTTCTTTTCTAAATAGATACTTACTTTTTGTCTTATTTTAACTTTTTTTAATATTGGAATTAAAATCATTCCAAAAACAATTGATGTTATAAAGCCAATCATCATTGCTAACATTGATTTAGCTAGTATTAACATACGATCATCTCCAATAAAGTATATTTGTATATTAAGTATAACATTAAATATTTTAAGTTTATACTTCTTATAAAAAAGTTTACATCACAAGATGTCAACCTTTTAAATAATAACATACTTTTTTAAAATTACCAAATAAAAATGAGTGATTATTCACTCATTTCTAGTATTTCTTCTACTTTCTTTCTATCATTAAAAGGTACTTTTTTATCTTTATAAACTATATATTCTTCATGACCTTTACCAAGTATTAATAAAATATCATTATTATTTAATAAAGATATACCTTTTTTAATAGCTTCTCCTCTATCTTCTATTACTTCATAATTTGTATTTGTATTATTTACTAACATATCATCAAATATTTGATGAATATCTTCTTCATGGGGATCATCTATTGTTACTATAGTGTATTTGCTATTTTTAGTAGCTATATCCATCATGATAGGTCTTTTTGTTCTTTCACGAGAACCTGTGCATCCAAATACGGTATAAACATTATTATGATTAATGTTATTTACCAAAGCAAATACATTTTCCATAGCATCTGGTGTATGTGCATAATCTATTACAATAGAGTTTGTTTTATATTTAATAATATCTATTCTTCCTGGAGGACATTTTAGTAGTTTTACTACTTCTAGTATTTTATTAATATCAAATCCCATATTATCTAGTACTGCTATTACTGATAATAAATTATATACATTATATTTTCCTAGTAGTGGTGAATCTACTAAATATTCTTTATTATTATGTAGATATTTAAAGATAGTATTTTGATTATTATATTCATCATATACTACTTTATAATCTCCTCCATTAAATCCATAATATATAGTATTATTTGTTTTAAAATAATCTTTATATTTATCATCGAAGTTTAGTACTGCTAAAGAGTTATTACTTAAACAATCAAATAATATTTTTTTAGCATTAGCATAACCTTCCATAGTTTTATGTTCATCTAAATGATCTTCTGTAAGATTAGTAAATACAGCATATTTAAATGGTATAGTTTCTAATCTTCTTCTTACTAATCCTTGACTACTAGCTTCTATAGTCATATATCTATATCCTTTATCATAAGCATCTATTAAATACTCATATAAATCACATATATCTGGACTAGTATTAGGTAAATCACATACCTTACTTTCTAAATAAAATCCTACTGTACCTATATATCCAGCTTTAACACCTAGTTTATTTAAAGCGTCATATAATAGATAACAAGATGTAGTTTTACCATTAGTACCTGTATATCCTACTATAGTCATTTCTTCTAAATATTTACCATAGTTTTCTTTTAAATAGTTTTCTAGATAAATTCTTGTATCTGGTACTACTTCATATGGAATAGGATAATCTTTTTCATCCATTACTATTAACTTAGAAGCACCATTTTCAATTGCTTTATCTATATAATCATGACCATCACTACTAAAGCCTCTTAAGGCTATAAAGATGTCACCTTTTTTTATTTTTCGTGAATCAGCTTTTATATTAATCACTTTTATCACCCACCTTGATTTTAACATAAAAAGGATAAAACAATCAAATTACTTTACCCTTTTCTACATCATATTTTTTATTAGTTTTACTTAGTGTAAACTTACATATTTCATCTATAAACTTTTTATAAAAATCTATATTTCTTTCTCTATAAGGAGTATTTATATATTCTAGTAGTTTATTATGTTCATTTCTATCAAGTAGACATATATACTTAGTAATAAAACTCATAAACTCTTCATATATCCATTTTTCTTTTATTTCTTTACTCTTTATATCACTATTATCTTTTTCGATATCTTCTAATATAGAATATATACTTTCATAGAACTCATTTGAATCATGATTATTTAATATTCTATCTATTTTTTCAGAGTTTTCTTTTTCATCAAAGTTAAATAACTTTTTAGATGGTTCTGCTATATCAGATAAGAATAAACCATCTATATTATATTTAGGATCTACTAGATTAACTATAACAAGACTATGTCTATCAAGACATACTGGTTTATTCTTTCTTTCCTTTTTAAAAGGAAATGTATTTATAGAGTCATCTTCTTTATGTAAGGAAGAAGTTATTCCTACTCTACCAAGTAATTCTACTAATAAATAAGAATATCCTATATTAAGTAAACAATCTCCATCATCAATAAGTCTATTTGTTATAGAACTATAAAAGTTCTTTTCAGGTATGTAGTTTCTTGCTATATCGTATATTTCATTAAACATTTCATATGGAGTACCTTTAACATTTCTTACTAAGTCACTTAATATATCTTCTTCATCTAGATATTCTTTTAAAGAATATCTATAACGATTACTTCTTATATATTGATTTATATTTAAGAATAATATTCTTGTATTATTAAATACATCTCTATTTTTAATATTATATTCTACTTCTATTTTCTTACCTAGTTTTTCTACCATTCTAAGTTTAATATATAGCTCAGTAAAATACTCTGTATCATAAATTTCAGAATTATCTATTAAATATAGTTTTCTTATTCCAGGAGTACTTATTAAATCATAAAACTCATCATCATCCATAAAAATAGATGCGGTCACATTACTAAGTCTTTTTGATGTATTTAAGTACTGTTTTTCATTTAGTACTTCATTTGTTATTTTTTCTAAACCCATCTATTTCACTTCCTTTAATTATATTTTTTTATATTTAATAAGTAGTTACCTTTTTTAGATATTAAAAGTTCACTATCAATTTTAAATTTACCTACTCTTCTTATAGATATTATATCTCCAATACTAATAGTTTTACTAGGATTATTTACTTCTTCATAGTTAATTAGTACCATTCCGTCTTTTATATATTTAGTACTATCGTTTCTACTAAGATTAGATAGTTTTCCAACTATAACATCTAATCTATAACTAGGTACTACTACTTTAATATCCATAAATCTATCTCTATCAAGAATTATTTCATCAGTTTTTTCTATATCAATATAAGTATTTTTTATCATATTAAACTGATTTTCTATAACCGGATTTAATCTAGTTAAATTAGTAAAATATACATAATCATTTGATATAAAGATATCTCCTATACTAGAATTATCATATCCTAAAGAAAATAGAGTTCCTAATATATCTTTATGTTTAAAATCAGTATTCTTTATTTTATATGTAGTAACAAAGTTATCATATTTTCCAAAATATATAATACTTTTTTCACACTCATCTATTTTTTTATATATATTATAAGTAATCTTATTTCTTTTTAAGATATCAGTTACTACTTTAAGTTCTCTTTCATCTAAAAAGTTAGAATATGTATTAATACCAGTTTTATCATACTTAATATATTTATCTAGAATACTACTAACTAGTACTCTATCTTTACTTAATGCTGATTTTAATATTAGGTCTTTATTTATCATATATTTCACCTATAATAATTTTATCATACAAAAGAAAAAAGGGATATAAATATCCCTTATTTAATTATAAATTTATTATCTATGTAATCTATAGTAATAGTACTATTATATGTAATAATACCACTTATAATATTATTTGCTATAAGTGTTTCTATATTTTGACTAACATATCTTTTAATAGGTCTTGCACCATAATTTTCATCATATGATGATTCAATTATTGTTTCTCTAGCAGTATTTGTTAAATTAATACTTATTCTTTTGTCTCTTAAACGGTATTCTATTTCTTTAATAATTTTATCTAGTATAGAATATACGACATCTTTAGATAAAGAGTTAAACATAATTATTTCATCAATACGATTTAAGAATTCTGGTTTAAAGGTATGACGAAGTTCATCCATTACTAGTTCACTAGAGTTATCTTTATTATTTAGGATATATTCACTTCCAATATTAGATGTCATGATAATAATCGTATTTTTAAAATCTACTGTTCTACCTTGAGAATCAGTAATTCTACCATCATCTAATATTTGAAGTAATATATTAAATA
>JAEEMF010000015.1 GCA_016283075.1 Bacilli bacterium
AGGCTGCTGAATTCCTTCTCTGACCTGGTTCAAACATAAATGTTGTGCATTAATAATATATCTTACTTTAATAAATAAATCAACAATGTTTCACGTGAAACATTGTATTTTATCTAAAATTTTAAAAAATATATACATTATTAGATATTTTTTATATATAAATAGTTATTATAAACAATATATGTAATGTTTCACGTGAAACATTACATATTATTTAAATAAATAATTATTATAAATTTAAGAATATGTTTCGATATAAATATTGGATGTTTTATTATCAATGTTTCACGTGAAACATTGAAGCTAATTATCAAATTATTTCCCGGGAAATATATATGTTTCACGTGAAACATTAAAAAAAGCAGATATTATTCTGCTTTTTCTTCAATATTATTAGTATTTTCTACATTTTCTTCTTCATCATGGTTGATAATTGCTACTGTACTAACATGTTGATTATCTTTTAAATTAATTAATTTAACACCTTGAGCAACTCTACCAGTTGAAGAAACTTGTTCAAGTGGTAATCTTATAACAATACCATTATCTGTAATAATCATAAGATCTTCATTTACAGATGTAATCTTAAATGAAACAATATTTCCGTTCTTAGAAGTAATATTTAAAGCTTTAACACCTTTACTTCCACGGTGAGTCATACGATATTCAGATATCTTTGTTTTCTTACCATAACCATTTTCAGTTACAACTAATACGTCACAATCTGAATTAGCAACTTCCATACCAACACATAGACCACCATCAACATCAATACCTTTAACACCAGAAGCTGTACGACCTAATGGTCTTAACTCAGATTCATTGAATCTTATCATTCTTCCATTAGATGAAGCCATTAAAATTTCATTGTCTCCTAGTGATTTTTTAACACTAATTAGCGAATCATCTTCTTTTAAAGTAATTGCAATCTTACCATTAGCTCTAATATTCTCAAATTCTGAGATATCAGTCTTCTTAATAAGACCACTTTGTGTACAAAATACAATAAATCTAGACTTTTCGTCTTTTTCTATCTTTAGCATTGAATTTATTTTTTCTTCTTTTTCAAGTGGTAAAAGGTTAATAATTGGTAATCCTTTTGATTGTCTAGAGAACTCTGGAACTTCATATCCCTTTATTCTATAAACTTTACCTTTATTAGAGAAGAATAATACATAATCATGACTTGTTAAGTTAAGCATGTATTCAGCAAAATCCTCTTCATTTGTAGACATTCCACGTACTCCAACTCCACCTCTATTTTGAGTTTTATAAGTATCACTTGTAATTCTCTTAATATATCCATTGTGAGTTAAAGTAAGGATAATATCTTCTTCAGGAATTAAAGATTCATCTTCAATATAGTCGATTGCTGACATATCAATTGATGTTCTTCTTTCATCACTATATTTATTTTTGATTTCTAATAATTCATCTTTAATTATTTGAAGAATTCTTGCTTCACTAGCTAGAATTGCTTTTAAATCCTCGATTTTTGCTAGTAAATCCTTTAATTCAGCTTCAATCTTATCTCTTTCTAATCCAGTTAATCTTCTTAACTTCATTTCAAGAATAGCTTCAGCTTGTAATACAGATAGACCAAATTTACTCATTAATCCATCTTTTGCTTCTTGATCAGTTTTAGAACCTCTAATTAACTTAATAACCTCGTCTAAATGATCTAAAGCAATCTTTAAACCTTCAAGTATATGAACCCTAGCTTCTGCTTTTTCTAAGTCAAATTTGCATCTTCTAATAATAACTTCTTTTTGATGATCAATATACTTAGAAATTATTTCTTTTAAGCTTAAAGTTTTAGGTGTTCCATTGTCTATAACAAGGAAAATAATACCATAATTTACTTGGAAATTTGTGTGCTTATAAAGGTTATTTAATACAACCTGAGCATTAGCGTCTCTTTTAAGAGTTATTGTAATTTTTACACCATCTTTTAAATCTGTATGATAATCTGTAATTCCTTCAATAACCTTATTATGAACTAATTCTGCTACTTTATTTTTTAAATCTTGCGTATTAACACCATATGGAACTTCTGAAATAACGATTTGAGTATGCTTATCATTCTCTTCTATCATTGCTCTACTACGGATAGTAATAGAACCTCTACCAGTTTCGTATGCTTTCTTAATTCCACTATTACCTAATATAACACCACCTGTTGGGAAATCAGGTCCTTTAATATATTGCATTAATCCTAATGTATCAATTTCAGGATTATCAATATAAGCTATACATCCATCAATAACTTCTCCTAAATTATGTGGTGGAATATTTGTTGCCATACCAACAGCAATACCCATAGATCCATTAACAAGAACATTTGGAAATCTAGATGGTAAAACAACCGGTTCTGGACAAGTTTCATCAAAGTTTGGCATCATATCAACAGTGTTTTTATTAATATCTCTAAGCATTTCAAGAGAAATCTTAGATAAACGAGCTTCTGTATAACGATAAGCAGCAGCTCCATCACCTTCGATATTACCAAAGTTACCATGTCCATCTACTAACATATATCTTTGGTTAAAATCTTGAGCAAGTCTAACCATTGCATCATAAATAGATGTATCACCATGTGGGTGATAATGACCCATAACGTAACCTACAGTAGTTGCAGATTTTTTATGAGGTTTATCAGGAGTGTTTCCTTCTTCAAACATTGACCATAAAATTCTTCTGTGAACTGGTTTTAGACCATCTCTTAAGTCAGGAATTGCACGAGAAGTAATAACACTCATTGAATAATCTAGGAATGAATCAGATATTTCTTTAACGATATCATTGATATCATGACTATCTCTTTCATGGAAAGTTCCACTATAATCTGTGTTTTTTTCTTCTAATTGTTCATTATTTTCCATAAATACCTCCTATATATCCAAGTTTTTAACATATTTAGCATTTTCTTCAATAAATGCTCTTCTTGGTTCTACTTCTTCACCCATTAATCTATTAAACATAGCATCTGCTTGAACACAGTCTGAAACAGTAATTTTACGAAGAACACGTTTTTCGATGTCCATTGTAGTTTCATTAAGTTCTTCTGCATCCATTTCACCAAGACCTTTCATACGAGCTATTTCAGCACGATTTCTAGTATTTTCGTCTAGTGAATTAAGATATTCTTCTTTTTCTTTTTCATCAAGAACATATTTTCTTGTTTTACCATGCATAATTCTAAATAGTGGTGGTTGAGCAGCATATACATGTCCTGCTTCAACTATTGGTCTAAAGAATCTATAGAATAAAGTTAAAAGTAAAACTCTAATATGAGAACCATCAACATCGGCATCGGTCATAATTATTATTTTATGATATCTTAATTTTTCAATATCAAATTCACTACCAATACCTGTACCAAATGCTGTAATAATAGTTCTTATTTCTTCATTACCAAGAGCTTTATCAAGTCTAGCTTTTTCAACATTTAATATTTTACCTCTTAAAGGAAGTATTGCCTGAGTCATTGAATCTCTACCTTTTTTAGCGGATCCTCCGGCAGAATCTCCTTCGACTATGAATATTTCAGATACACTTGGATCTTTACTCTTACAATCTGTTAGTTTACCAAAGAATGATCCTATTGTTAAATCTGACTTACGAGAAGCCTCTCTTGCTCTTTTAGCAGCATTTCTAGCTCTACAAGCAGAAATAGCTTTTTCAATAATTAACTTAGCTTCTTGAGGATTTTCCATTAAAAATCTTTCAAATCCTTGTGAGAATACACTATCAGCAAGTTTTCTAACTTCTGAGTTACCTAGTCTACCTTTAGTTTGACCTTCAAATTGTGGATTTGGATGTTTACAAGAAACAATCATTGTTAATCCTTCTTTAACATCATCACCAGTTAAAGATTCATCTTTTTCTTTTAAAATATTATTTTTTCTTGCATAGTTATTGATAACTCTTGTTAAGGCTCTTCTTACACCTTCTTCATGAGTACCACCATCATGTGTATTAATATTATTAACGAATGAATAAATGTTGTCATTATATGAAGTGTTATATTGCATAGCAACTTCAAATACAACTCCATTTTCTTCACCTTCTAGATAAATAACATCTTCATGAATTGGTTCTTTTCCTTGATTGATGAATTTAACATATTCTTTAATACCACCTTCATACATGAAGTGATCTCCAGTAGAATCATTATCATCTCTATCATCTCTTAAAGAAATAGCAAGACCTTTATTTAAGAATGCAAGTTCTCTAATTCTTGTCTTTAAAGTGTCATAATCATAGATTTCAGAATCAAATATTTCTTTATCTGGTTTAAAAGTAACAACAGTACCTGTTCTATTTTCTTCACATTCACCTATTACTTTTAATGGTTCTACAGTATGTCCACCGTTTTCAAAACGAATGAAATATATTTTACTGTTTTTATAAACTTTTACTTCTACCCATTTTGATAAAGCATTAACTACTGAAGCACCTACACCGTGAAGTCCACCAGATACTTTATATCCTCCGCCACCAAATTTTCCACCAGCATGTAATACTGTATAAACAGTTTCTACAGTGGAAATGTGAGTTTTAGGATGGATATCAACTGGAATACCACGGCCATTATCTGTAACAGTAATAGAATTATCTTTATTAATAATAACTTCTATATGGTTACAATAACCAGCTAAAGCTTCGTCAATAGCATTATCAACTATTTCCCATACTAAATGATGTAGTCCTTTTAAATCAGTTGTACCAATGTACATACCAGGACGTTTTCTTACTGCCTCTAATCCCTCTAATACTTGGATATCGGATGCATCATAATGTTGTTGTTCATTTTCCATAGTATCACCTCTTTATTTCCTTAACAATTCCATTATCTACATTAAATATTTTAGATTTACTAAGTGTTTCTTTACTAATATTGTTTAAATCAGTGGTTGTTATAATACTTTGTATATCATTATTAATATATTTTAATATTAGGTTTTTCTTTTTCTTATCAAATTCACTAAATATATCATCAAGTAGCAATACTGGTTTTTCACCTAATTGATTTTCAAATATATTTATTTCTGATAATTTTAAAGCAAGTACCGATAGTTTTTGTTGACCTTGTGAACCATATTTTCTAAGAGATTTTTCATCTAATATAAACTCAAAATCATCTCGATGTGGACCATATAAAGCCATACCAGCATTTACTTCTTCTTTAAAACTGTTAGCAATATGTTCTTTTAAATAACTTTTTAAACTATTACTATCAAAATCATCTATATTAGGTTTTGTTATATATTTTAAATAGAAACCTTTTCTTTTAGATATATCATAAAAAATACTTTCAATATTATTATTAATCTTATCAATAAACTTTTTTCTAGCTCTATAAATAAATATTGCTTTATCCACAAGATATTCATTAACTATATTAAAGTAACTCATATCAATTTTTTCTCTATTATTTAATTTTCTTAATAGATCATTTTTCATTTTCAAAAGTTTATTATATTCATTTAATACTTTTAAATATACAGGGTATAACTGACTAAGTTCATTATTTAAAAACTTTCTTCTTGAATCAGGTAAACCTTTAATAATATCAATATCATCTGGATAAAAAATAATTATATTTAAATGAGATAAATATTCATTTAACTTAAAATATTCATCATTATCTATAAATAAATGTTTCTTATTATCTTTATAATCTATTTCTAAATTATATTTGATATTATTTTTATGCATATTAGCACATACTTTAAAGGATTTTTTTCCTTCCATAAGCATTTCTAAATCATTATTAGTTCTATGAGATTTAGAAAGAGCAATAAAATGAACGGATTCTAGAATATTAGTCTTACCTTGAGCATTATTCCCAAAAAAAATATTAATATTCTTATCAAGTGACAAATCTAGCTTTTCATAATTTCTAAAATTTCTAATTTTTAGTTGTTGCAAAAACATAAGTATCGCCACATTTCCATTTTAAGGTGCTTTTTTTTAAAAAAGTTATTTTTATATATACCTATATACATATAAATTATATCATAAATAAGTGGCAAAAAAAAGAAAAAAGAGTTAAATATATCTTTTTTCTTGTTGATTTTTTAAATCTAAATAGTGTTTTAACATAGCACACTTATTCATTTGATTTTTAATGATACCTTTATTAACTTCTAAATAGACTTTTTTATTATTATTTAAGTTAATATAGCTCTTATAATTTCCTTTTTTCTCTTCTGTGGATAAGTTGTCAAAGTCTTTAATAGAATTAAACACTATGTAATGGCATTTAAAGCCTCTTCTAGAGCCGGTAGGCATTAATATTAGGTCTAAGTATTCAGAGATAAGAATTGGGGCCTTATACCTAATATTAGTAAGTTTTTTAGTTCCACTTAGTCTTCCTTCTAAAGAACTACCAAAACTTCTACAGCTTTCATCAATAATTTTATGAATATTTTCATTAATAATAAATTCATCTTCTTTTTCAATTACTTTAGTTTTTTCTTTTCCAAGCTCCAGTAAACATAAAGTATCACTATTAATTTCATACATATTCATATATTTCACCTCCTAACTAGTTCACAAAGATTGGAACAAGGTCTCTTATACCACAAACATAATGTCGAATTTTGTCGAATTTTGTCGAATTTTCAAAAAAAAATGAAAATTTTTCAATTTTCATTCTTAATAAGTTCTAATTGGTAAGATTAATTGGATTAAATCATCTGATTCAGGATTTTTTAATATAATTGGTTTAACATCACCATTTAACATTATATTAATATATTCACAATCAAGTGATTTTAGGGCATCTAGCATGTATTTTGAACTAAATGCAATCTTAATTTCTTCTGAATTATCTTTATCAATCATTATATTTTCTTCAACATAACCTATTTCAGGAATATTTGAAGAAATAACTAAATTATTATTTTTAGTTTCAAATTTAATAGTATTTTTATCACTTTCGTTAGTTAAAAGTGAAGCTCTATCAATTGCATTGTAGAAATTTCTTAAGTTAACCTTTATAGTTAAAGCAAATTCGTTTGGAATTAACTTAGAAGTATCAGGGTAAGTACCATTAATAATTCTAGATAACATAATAATAGATCCAAACTTAAATATAACTTTATTATCAAATATGTGCATTTCTACATCTTCATCTTCTGAGAACATTCTTATTAATTCATTTAGATTTTTTGTAGGTATTACAACATTATATTCTTCATCTAAGTTTTCTAAATTTATAATTTTTTTAGCTAATCTATAGGAATCAGTTGCAGTACATTCAAGTTTTCCACCATAAAATTTAAAATTAATACCTGTTAAAACTGGTCTTGATTCTTGAGTTGATGTAGCAAAAATAGTTTGATTAATAATATTTTTAAATACTTTTTGACTTAGAACAATAGGTTTATCTTTTAACTCAAGTTCTAAATCAGGGAATTCATTAACATCATTACTATTTAAAGTAAATGATGAATTCTTTGTATTAATAATTATCTTATTATCTACAATTTCTTCTATAGTTACTATTTCATCATTTAATTTTCTAATAATTTCATATAATAATTTACCAGATATAACAATATCTCCTTGTTCATCAATAGATTCAATATCTTTTTTATCTATAAATGTTTTAATAGCTATTTCATTATCTGTACTCATTAAATATAATCCATCTGATGTAAGTTCTAGTTTTATACAGTTTAAAATTGGTATTAAGTTTTTACTAGATACTCCTTTTATTACATAATTTAAATGATCAATTAATGTGCTTTGTTTAATTTTTAATTTCATAATAAACCCTCCTATATAATTATTATTATTTTATTTTTTATTATTCTTATTACTGTGGAAAAAGTGGATAAATAACTTTTTCTTTTATTTATAAGGATAAATTAATTATTTTTAATGTTTATAATATAGTTAATTTTTTAACTTATCCACAGTATTATCTAATTTGATTAGCAATTTTTTCAATTTCACTTAGTAATTCTTTATTGGTTTTAACTTCTTTACTAATTTTATTTACTGAGTGCATTACAGTAGTATGATCTTTACCACCAAATTCGCTACCAATTCTAGCAAGTGGTTCTTCTAGATAAGCTCTACATATATACATTGCTATTTGTCTTGGATAAGCAATGCTTGCTTTTCTTTTCTTACCTCTTAAATCTTCTACTGTAATATTATAATTATGTGCAATTAATTGTTGTAACTGATTTATTTTATTCTTAGCAATCATAGGTTTTCCAATATGTCCGGCCAGAGCTTCTTCTGCAAGTTCTAACGTTATATTTGAACCATTCATTATAGCTGCATAAGAAAGTACTCTATTTATGTAACCTTCTAGTGTTCTTATATCTGTTGTACAAATACCTGCTATAAATTCCTGTACTTCTAGTGGAAAATCAACACTAATTTCATTATTTTTAATTTTATTACTAATAATACTCATTCTTAAATCAAAGTCAGGTGGCATAATATCTACGCTTATACCCCAAGAAAACCTTGTAAGTAAACGATCTTCTAACTTCTTTAGGTCACTAGGTGATCTATCAGATGATATAATTATTTGTTTTCCATTACTGTGTAATTCATTAAAAGTATTAAAGAATTCTTGTTGAGTTCCTTTTGCAACTTCAAAATATTGAATATCATCTATTATTAATACGTCTACTGTTCTAAACTTATTTTTAAAGTCATCTAATGTTTTAGAATAACCGTTTTCTTTTTTATCTGAATAATGTTTTAAAAATTCATTAACGAATTTTTCACATGTACAGTATAAAACTTTTTTATTTGAGTTTTTTACAATATAATTACCTATTGCTTGCATTAGATGGGTTTTACCTACTCCACTTGGTCCATAGATAAATAGTGGATTATATACTTGTCCAGGTCTTTCAGCTATTGCTACAGCATTTGCCTTCGCAAATTTATTTGATTTTCCACAGACAAAGTTATCAAATGTATATTTAGGATCAAGGTTTGTTTCAAAAGGTTCATTAGGTATACCTATTTCATTAGTATCTATAATAATATTATTTTCTAACTCATCATTTGTTAAATATATCATTTGAAAGTTAGTTTCAGTAATTTCATAGAAAATACTAGTTATCATATCATTATATTTATCTTTAAGTTGTTTTTTATGTAAGGCCATAGGAACTAATACTTTTGCATAGTTGTCTTTAATTTCAATAAGTTTTGTATCTTCAAACCATGTTTCATAGTTAACATCTTGAAGTTCTGGTTTGATTCTATCCAAAAACTTTTTCCATAAAATGTCTAAATCCAAAATATCACCCACCTTCTTGTAATAATATTCTACATTAAAATTGTTGAAAAACCAATAGAAAATTACATTTTTTATAAGAAAAAAATAATTATATTGTGGAAAAAAATTATAAACATTTTTATATATTTTTAATGTGGATAATTTGATATTGAAAATACTATAAATTCTATAATTATCCACATTTATAGTGGAAAACTTGTAATTGTTAATTAACATAAAAATAATTTCCACAAAAAAAGTGGATAATTGATAATATTTGTTAAAATTAACTATATTTTTTCCACTTTATAATCCACATTTTATAATTTTTAATATATATATTATTTTTTATCCACAAATCATTATTTTAATTGACAAACCTTTGTTTTATATATATAATTATACATGCAACCAAATAATATATACAGTTCAGGAGGTGTTAAAATGAAAAGAACATATCAACCAAATAAAAGAAAAAGAAGTAAAAAATTTGGATTCTTAGCAAGAGCTAAATCTAAAATTCTTAATAGCAGAAGAAGAAAAGGACGTAAAGTTTTATCTCATTAATAATCTACCACTTGATAAGTAAGTGGTTTTTTTGAATGGATGGTGAGTTATGAAAAAAATTAATATTTTAAAAAATAATTATGATTTTGAAAGAATAATAAAGAATAATAATCCATTTAAAACAAAATATTATATATTATATAAAGAGGGTAATACTAACGACAAATATCATTTTGGAATTTCTGTTAGTAAAAAGATTGGCAACGCCGTTACTAGAAATTTATATAAAAGAAGAATAAGAAGTATAATTGATAAAAAAATATATAATAATAATTTTAATTGTATTATAATATTAAAGAAGAGTTCTATTAATGCTTCTTTTGATGAACTTTCAGAAGATTTATTATTTGCTCTTAATAAGTTACAATTAATAAAGGAGTAATTATGAAAACAAAGAAAACATTAATTATAGTCATGCTTGTTATGACTATGTTCTTAACTGGATGTACTTCCTATTTAAAAGATGATAAAAAGGCTGTTGTAAAAAACCCTGAAACAGGACAAAATATTGTTAAAAATATTTTATGTAAAACTGAAAACGAAGTTAATAGCGATATATATGATAAATACAAAGTAGATTTATCAAAAGTACCTGAATGTAAAAATTATAATCCTGCAAAAGGAAAATATGAAGGTATTTGGAACTCTATATTTGTTAAACCATTAGCTTGGTTAATTATTAAAGTTGGATATTTAGTTAAAAACTTTGGTCTTGCAATTATATTAATTACACTTGCAATAAGATTATTACTTGTTCCATTTACAAAGAAAGCAGCAATGCAATCTGAAAACATGAAACTTGTTAAACCAGAACTTGATAAATTAGAAAGAAAATATAAAGGTAAAGATGATCAAGAAAGCATGATGCAAAAGAGTCAGGAAATGTTAATGTTATATAAGAAATATAATATTAATCCTGCTGCTGGATGTGTATTCTCATTAATACAACTTCCTCTATTCATAGCTTTCTATGAAGCTTTATATCGTTTACCTGTTGTATTTGAAGGTAAATTCCTAGTATTTGATTTAGGATTTTCTCCACTTGCTGCCATTATGAGCGGTAAGATCTATTATATTATATTAGTAATATTAGTTGTAATTGTTACACACTTCTCATTTAAATTAAATGCTGGAGCTTCTATGGGTGAAGCACAAGCTAGTCAAATGAAAATGATGAGATATGTTACTATAGTCATGATCGGGTTTGCTTCATTCCAAGTTTCTGTTGCAATAGCACTATATTGGATTACAAACTCTGGATTTACAGTATTACAAAACTTAATTGTTAAAAAGGAGAGTGCAATAAATGTTAGACGTTAAAACTATTGAAGGAAAAAGTAATGAAGAATTATTAGAACAAATTAATGTTGATGATTGTCATTATGTGATTGAAGAACAACCTGCAAAATTATTTAAAGGAAAGAAATTTACTTTAAAATACATCGAGAAAAAAGATGTTAAAAGTTTTATAAAAGAATATATTAATAACTTTGGTAAATCAATTGATAAAAAAATTAATGTAGAAATAAGAGAAAATGAAAACACTTATACAGTAATGCTTTTATCTGATGATAACGCAGTTATTATTGGTAAAGATGGTAAAACTTTAAACTCATTACAATTATTACTACATCAATCTATAAATAATTTAACTGGATTTAATATTAGAATTACAGTAGACGCTGGAAATTATAAATCTAATAAAGAAAAAAGATTAGAAAGAACAGTTAAAAATATTTGTAAAGATGTACTTTCTTCTAAAATTGAAGTTAAATTAGATCCTATGAATTCATATGAAAGAAGAATTGTTCATAATGTAGTATCAAAATTTGACAAATTAACAAGTAAGAGTTTTGATGAAGAACCAAATAGATACGTAGTAATTAGTATTAAAGAAGACTAAATAATAATATTTAGTCTTTTTTTTAACTATTTAAAAAAAATGATTTTTAGTGTATAATTAAGCAGTTAGGAGGAAAAAATATGAATGAAGAGAAAGACTTATTAAAGCTTAGAGAAGCAATGGATGAAGAATACTTATATTTAGTAAGCAGTATATTAGAAAATGATGAATTCAAAAAGAGATTAGATTATCATCATCATGAAAATAGATCTGTTTATACTCACTGCTTAATGGTATCTATGAAATCATATAAGATTGCTAAAAAACTTCATATGGATTATAGAAGTGCTGCTATAGGTGGATTACTTCATGATTTTTATTATGAAGATTGGCAAGCTAATAAGAAGAAAGTTAAATTCTTTAAAATGCACGGTTTCGTTCATGCAAGAGAAGCTTTAAATAATTCAAAAGAATTTTTCCCAGAATTAATTAATGATAAAGTTGGAGATATTATTGTTAAACACATGTTTCCACTTAACATATTACCTCCTAAATATGTAGAAGGATGGATAGTTACATTTGTTGATAAATATGTTTCTATGGAGATATTTAAAACTCCAAAACAATTATACAAATATGTAGGACTTGGATTAATATTTAAAATTTTCAAATAGAAAGAAGGTTAAATATGGAAGATACAATAGCTGCTATATCAACTGCTTTAGGTGTAGGTGCAATATCTATTATTAGAGTAAGTGGTAAAGATTCTATAGAAATTGTTAATAGTTTAACAAAATCTAAGAAATTAGTTGAAAAAGCAAGCCATACCATAAATTATGATTATATTATGGATGGAGATAAAGAAGTTGATGAGGTTTTAATATCAGTTATGAAGGCCCCAAGAACTTTTACTTGTGAAAATATTGTTGAAATAAATGCTCATGGTGGTATTACTACTACTAACTATATATTAAAATTACTTCTTAATAATGGTTGTAGACTTGCTGAACCAGGAGAATTTACAAAAAGAGCTTTCTTAAATGGAAGAATAGATTTAACCCAAGCTGAAGGTATAATGAATTTAATTGAATCTCAAACTGAAAAATCACGTAATTTAGCTATTAAACAGTTAGATGGAAAAGTATCAAATATGATTAGTGATTTAAGAGAAGATATTATAAAAGTAGAAGCAAATATAGATGTTAATATAGATTTTCCTGAATATGACGATATAGAAGTATTAACAAATGAAAAAATACTTCCTAGTTTAAAAGATATTAGGGAAAAAATGCATAAAATATTAGAAAATAGTCGTGATGGATTACTTGTAAAAGATGGTATTAAAACATCTATTATAGGTAAACCTAATGTAGGTAAAAGTAGTTTACTTAATAGACTTTTACATGAAAATAAAGCAATTGTTACAGATATCGAAGGTACTACTAGAGATATTGTAGAAGGAAAAATTTCTATCGAAGGAATTCTTCTTAATATAATAGATACTGCTGGTATTAGAGATACTGAAGACATTGTTGAAAGTATAGGTGTAAAAAAGAGTTTAGAATTAATAAATGAATCTGATTTAATACTATTTGTTCTTAATAATAATGAAGAATTAACAAGTAAAGAAAAAGAAATACTAGACTTATTAAAGAAAAAGAACTATATTATTGTAATTAATAAATGTGATTTAGAGGATAAACTTGTTATTAATGATGATAATATTGTAAGAATATCTGCTTTAGAAGATGAAGGTATCGATAAACTTAAAGATAAAATTAAAGAAATGTTTAATTTAGAAAAAATAGAAACAGAAGATTTTAGTTATTTAACAAATGCTAGAAGTATTTCTCTTTTAGAGAAGGCTGAGAAAGATTTAAATAACATTATTAATAATATAGATAATAATTTACCTATTGATATGATAGAACTAGATTTAAGAAATGTATGGAATACTTTAGGAGAAATTATTGGCGAATCATATGATGAGGAGTTATTAGATCAATTATTTAGTAGATTTTGTTTAGGAAAATAAGGAGGTGTAATCATGGATTATGAAATTATTGTTGTAGGTGGAGGTCATGCTGGATGTGAAGCAGCCTTAGCAGCTTCTCGTATTGGTCATAAAACTTTACTTGTAACTAGTAATGTTAATAATATTGCAGATATGCCATGTAACCCTTCTATTGGTGGAAGTGCTAAAGGTATTGTTGTAAGAGAAATAGATGCTCTTGGCGGACAAATGGGTAAATGTGCTGATGAAGGCAAGATTCAAATTAAGATGCTTAATAATGCTAAAGGACCTGCTGTACAAGCTTTACGTGCTCAGGCTGATAAAGTTATTTATCCTAAACTAATGAGAAAAGAACTTGAAAAAGAAGAAAACCTTACTATTTTAGAAGGTATGGTTGAAGACTTGATTGTTGAAGATAATGTTGTAAAAGGAATTATTTTATCTGATGGAACTAGAATTAGTTCAAAATCTGTTATTTTAACAACTGGTACTTATTTAAAAGCAGATATCATGGTTGGTGATACTCGTAGAAGAGAAGGACCTCATGGTGAAAAACCAAGTCAACATTTAAGTGATAATTTAAGAAAATATGGTTTAAATATTATTAGACTTAAAACAGGAACACCTCAAAGAATTGATAAGAGTACTATAGATTACTCAAAAACTAGAGTTGAACCTGGTGACGATAAGATGTTATTCTTTAGTTTTGATGAACATAAAGAATATGATACAAGTAAACAAACACCTTGTCATTTAATATATACAACTGCTGAAACTAAAAGAATTATTAAAGAAAATTTAAATAAGGCAAGTATGTACGGAGGACTTTCTGATGTTACAGGTGTAGGACCTAGATATTGTCCTTCTATTGAAGATAAAATTGTTAGATTTAGTGATAAGGATAAACATCAATTATTCCTTGAACCAGAAAGTAATATAGAAGATGACCCTACATATGGTAATACTATTTATGTACAAGGATTTTCTACTAGTATGCCACATGATGTTCAAGAGTTAATGGTTCATAGTTTACCAGGACTAGAAAATGCTAAAATACTTAAATATGCTTATGCTATTGAGTATGATGCTATCTACCCTACTCAAATGAATTTATCGCTTGAAAATAAAGTGTTATCTAACTTATTTACTGCTGGACAAATAAATGGTACTAGTGGTTATGAAGAAGCAGCTGGTCAAGGTATAATTGCTGGTATTAATGCTGCTCGTAAAGTTGAAGGAAAAGAACCTTTAATATTAAAAAGAAATGAAGCATATATAGGAGTACTTATTGATGACCTTGTAAATAAAGGTATAAAAGATCCTTATAGATTACTTACTTCTAGAGCTGAATATAGATTACTTTTAAGAACAGATAATGCTGATTTAAGACTTCGTAAATATGGTTATGAAGCTGGTTTAATATCTGAACAGCAAATGAATAAATTAAATGAAAAAATAGATTTAATTGAAAAATTAAAAGAAGAATTAAAGAATAAATCTATTACCCCAACTAAAGAAGTTAATGAGTATTTATCTTCTATAGGTAGCACTCCACTTCAAGATGGTATTAAACTTTATGATTTATTAAAAAGACCTGAAGTTAAAATGAGTGATATAGAATACTTTATTGATTTAGACTATAGTGAAGAAGTAAAAGAACAAGTAGATATCAATATTAAATATGATGGTTATATTAAAAAAGCCGAAAAAGAAGCTCTAAAAATGTTAGACTTAGATAATAAAAAAATACCTGATGATATAGATTATTCTTTAATAAAAAATATTGCCAGTGAAGCAAGACAAAAACTATCTGAAGTAAGACCTACTTCTATAGGACAAGCCTTAAGAATAAGTGGAGTAAATCCTGCTGATATATCAATATTAATGGTTTATTTAAAAAAGGAATATTATTATGACAAAAGATAGATTTATTGAAGAAATTAGATTACTTGGTATTGATATTACTGATGATATGATGGATAAACTTGATAAGTATTATAAGTTACTTACTGAGTGGAACGAAAAGATTAATTTAACAGCTATTACAAATGAAGAGGATGTATATTTAAAACATTTTTATGATAGTGCAACATTATGTAAGATTATAGATTTAAAAGAAGATTTATCTTTATGTGATGTTGGTACAGGAGCAGGATTTCCTGGTTTAGTTTTAAAAATATTATTTCCAAATTTAAAAATAGTATTAGTTGATGCATTAGAAAAAAGAATTAAGTTTTTAAATATAGTGATAAATGAATTAGGTTTAAAAGATATTGAAACTATTCATGAACGTAGTGAAATATTTGCTAAGAATAATAGAGAAAGATTTGATATAGTTACAGCTAGAGCTGTTGCAAATCTATCTACCCTATCTGAATATACAGTACCTATGGTTAAAGTTGGGAAATATTTTATTCCTATGAAAGCTAATATTACAGAAGAACTTGAAAATGCATCACATGCAATTAAAGAACTTAATCTTGAAATAGAAGAAAAAATAGAGTTTAACTTACCTATTGAAGGTAGTGTTAGAAATCTAATAAAGTTTAAAAAAACAAGTAAAACAAACGCTAAATACCCTAGAAGTTTTAGTGAAATGAAGAAGAGACCTTTATAGGTCTTTTTTTGGGAAATAATCTTGGGAAATATTTCCCAAACTCCTTGCTTACTTGGGAAATTTATAGTATTATATATATAGTATATAAATAGAATAGAGGAATGGTTATGGAATTTGAAAAGAAAGTTGTTGAACTAGATGTTAATGATGTCTTACCAAATAGATTTCAACCACGTATAAAATTTAATGAAGAAAGTATAAATGAATTATCAGAATCAATTAAAGAACATGGTGTTATACAACCAATTGTTGTAAGATCTATGGGTGATAAATATGAAATTATTGCTGGTGAGAGAAGATATAAAGCTAGTTTATTAGCTGGTAAAACTACTATTCCTGCTGTAATAACAAATTTAAATGATAAAGATAGTGCTGAAGTAGCATTAATTGAAAATGTTCAAAGAAAAGATTTAACTCCAATTGAAGAAGCTATTTCTTATAAAAAAATTCTTGATATGGGATACCTAACTCAAGAAGAATTAGCTGTCAAACTTGGAAAATCACAATCTTCAGTAGCAAATAAATTAAGACTACTAAATCTTGATGAAGATGTTCAAGATGCATTATTAAATGAAAAAATATCTGAAAGACATGCAAGATCTTTATTAAAATTAAGTGATTTTAGTAAACAAAGAAGTCTTTTAGAGAGAATTATAAATGAAAGATTAACAGTTAGAAAAACTGACGAGGAGATTGATAAAATGTTACACCCTGATTCAAGTAACGATGAAACTGCTGGAGAAACTAAATCATTAGGACCAGCATTTGCTGAAAATCCTTTTGTTATCAATAGTTTAGATCCAGAGGTTAAAGAAACTAAGTTTATTCAGCCTCAACCAATTATTATTGATGATGATATTTTAGAACAGTTTAGTACTGTATCAGAGGATGATTTAAGTATGGATACTATTGCTCAAGCTCCAGAAGCTCCAACAGCACCAGTTGATCCAGTTCTTGGAATTACAGTTCCAACTGAACCAATTGTTGAATCCCCTGTTGAATCCCCTGTTAATCCAGGATTTATGAATATAAATAATATTGAAAATAATGCTAAGGATATAAATGTAGAAGTTAAAAAACCTGATGCTGATTTAGATTCACTATTACAAACACCAGCTGTTCCAGCTGTACCTGAAGCAGCTACACCAGAAGTAGCTCCAGCAGCACCAGTTGAACCTGAATTAAAACCAGCAAAATTCTTTAACTTAAATGCAATTGAAGAAGAAAAGAAAGAAGAAACTGCTGCTCAAGCTGAAACTCCAGCCACATCAAGTACAACTTATAATAATGATCCATTTAATTTTGGATTTACTGATGCTCCAAGTGTTCCAGCACCAGCTGCTGAAGAGAAAAAGCAAGATAGTGTTAATAAACTAGATGAATTATTAAATAGTTTATCCCCTGCTCAAACTCCAGCTCCAGCTGCTGCAGTAGAGCCTAAAACTGAAGAAGTTGCACCTGTAGCTTCACCTGCTACATCTGAAGTTGCAGTTGAACAAGTAGTTCCAGCTGAACCTGTAGTTCCAACTGAACCTGTATCTGTTGAAACTACACCAGTTGATTTACCAGTTATTCAAGCAGCTCCAGAATCTGCTCCAACTATTGAATCAATTACTCCTGCTGCTCCAGAATCACTTGCTACTGCCGAAGAATCACTAGAACTTCCAGGTGAAGAAAAACCAAGTGTTGAAGTTAAAAGAGAACCTCTTCCATCTACTCCTGAAGTAAAAGCTGAAGCAGCATCAGTTCCAACACTTACTGTTGAAGCACCAGCAAGTTCTGGAAACGTTATAAACGCTGTAAAAGATGTTAGAGATTTAATTCAAACACTTGAAGGAAAAGGATTTAAAGTTAATTCAGAAGAATTTGATTTTGAACAAGAATACCAAGTAGTAATTAAAATTGGTAAATAACATATAAACATAAATAGTTAGATTATATCTAACTATTTTTATTTTGCTTGTCATATATTATAATAGATGTTAGAATAATAACGTTTTAAAGAGAGGTGATTTTATGGATTTTAAATTAGTATCTAATTATAAACCAAGTGGTGACCAACCAGAAGCTATTGATAAACTTGTTAAAGGTATTAATAGTGGTAAGAAGCAGCAAGTTCTTTTAGGTGCTACAGGTACAGGTAAAACTTTTACAATTGCTAATGTTATTCAAAGAGTAAATAAGCCTACTCTTGTTTTAGCACACAATAAAACCCTTGCTGGACAGTTATATGGTGAATTAAAAAAATTATTTCCTGAAAATCACGTTGAGTATTTTGTAAGTTATTATGATTATTATCAACCAGAAGCATATGTTGCTAAAACTGATACATATATTGAAAAAGATTCTTCTATAAACGATGAAATCGATGAACTTCGTCATAGTGCAACAGCTGCCCTACTTAATAATCGTGATGTAATAGTTGTTGCTTCTGTATCTTGCATATATGGTATTGGTGAAATAGAAGAATATCGTAATAAACTTTTAACTTTGAATACTGGTATGACTATTGATAGAGATGAAGTTATAGAAAAACTTGTTGAAATGTTATATGAAAGAAATCAAATTGATTTTAAACGTGGTAGTTTTAGAGTACATGGTGATATTTTAGAAATTGTTCCAGTATCTGAACATGCTAAAGCTATAAGAATAGATTTCTTTGGTGATGAAATAGATAAAATATATGAGTTTGATACTGTAACAGGTGCAGTAATAACTAGTAAGAAAACTGTAACTATCTTCCCTGCTTCTCATTTCGTAACAAGTGATGAAAAGTTAAAACAAGCTATTATTAATATAAAAGAAGAGTTACAAGAAAGACTAAAGTACTTTAAAGATAATAATAAATTACTTGAATTTCAAAGACTTAATGAAAGAACTAATTATGATTTAGAAATGATGACTGAAACTGGCTTTTGTAGAGGTATTGAAAATTATTCTAGACATTTAGCTCTTAGAAAAGCTGGAGAAACCCCTACTACTTTAATGGATTTCTTTGGAGATGATTATCTACTTGTTATTGATGAATCACACGTTACTCTTCCTCAAGTAAGAGCTATGTATAATGGTGACCAAGCTAGAAAAGGAGTACTTGTTGACTATGGATTTAGACTTCCAAGTGCACTCGATAATAGACCTTTAAAGTTTGAAGAATTTGAAAAGAAAACTGATAATGTTATATATGTATCTGCTACTCCTGGTGATTATGAACTAGCTAAAGATAGTGATATTACAGAGCAAATTATTAGACCTACAGGGCTTCTTGATCCTAAGATTGAAGTAAGACCTACTAAGAATCAAATTGATAACTTAGTAGAAGAAATACATGTGCGTGCTAGTAAAAATGAAAAAGTACTTATTACTACTTTAACTATTAGAATGGCTGAAGAATTAACCACATATTTAAAGAAAATTGATGTTAAAGTTGCATATCTACACAGTGAAGTTAAAACACTTGAACGTTTAAAAATCATTCATGATTTAAGAACTGGTAAGTATGATGTTTTAGTTGGAATTAATTTACTTAGAGAGGGACTAGATATTCCAGAAGTTAGTTTAGTTGCAATTATGGATGCTGATAAACAAGGATTCCTTCGTAGTGAAAGAAGTTTAATTCAAACAATTGGTAGAGCTGCTCGTAACTCTAGTGGTACGGTTATAATGTATGCTGATTCTATAAGTGAATCTATGGATAAAGCTATTACTGAAACTAATAGACGTAGATCTATTCAAGAAAAATATAATGAAGATCATGGTATAATTCCTAAAACAATAATCAAGGAAGTAAGAGATGTGGTATCTAATATTGATATTAGTGATACTAAACCTGAAACTAAGATGAGTAAAAAAGATAAGAATGACATGATTTTAAGAATAGAAAAAGAAATGAAAGAAGCTGCAAAAGAATTAGATTTTGAAAAGGCAGCAGAACTTAGAGATCTATTATTTGAACTTAAAGGAAATATAGATGAAGTTTAAAAAAGTTTATATTGAAATAACAAATATTTGTAATAAGAACTGTTCTTTTTGTATAAAAGATAGTCGTAAAAAAGAAGAGATGTCTCCTTTAAAATTTGAACATGTAATTAAAGAAATTAAACAATATACAAATTATATTTACTTACATGTTAAAGGAGAACCTCTTCTTCATTCTCATATAGATGAAATACTTTCTATTTGTGATAAGTATAAAATATTTGTTAATATTACAACAAATGGTTCTTTAATTGAAAAAAATAAAGATATTCTTAAAAATCATAAATGTATTAGACAAGTTAATATTAGTACTCATTCTATTAGTAATATAGAAGATATTAAATCCATTCTTTCTTCAATTGATTATATTAGAAAAGATAATAACTTTTACACAGTATATCGTTACTGGACTTTAAAAGATTCATTACTTCTTATAGATAATGAAGTAATAAATGAGATTGTAAAGTACTATAAAATTGATGACAAATTAAAAGCTATTCAAGAAAAAGATAATATAAAAATTGATGAATATACTTATATAAACAAAGACTTAGAGTTTGAGTGGCCATCACTTAATAATAAGTATTATTCTGATACCGGATACTGTCTTGGACTAACAAGTCATTTTGCTATTTTAAGTAATGGTACTGTTGTACCATGTTGTTTAGACGTAGAAGGTAAAATACCACTTGGTAATATTTTTGAAAAATCACTAAAAACTATCTTAGAAAGTGATTTTACACAAGATATTGTAAATAATTTCAAAAATAATAAGAAAATTTGTGAGCTTTGTAAGCACTGTAGTTTTAATTATAAAAAATATATTTTTATGTTATACTATTAATATAGGAGATGAAGTAAATGAAGCTTATTATAAATGATAAGAATGAACGAAGATTAAATCTTTTTATAGACTGGCTTATTTATATAATAGGTTATGCTTTTGTTTTAATTTTAGTTTCACTTATATTTAAAAAACATTTTTACATTGATCCTAGTATGTGTGGTTTATGGTTTATAGCTGCATCAATAATAATATATGCTCTTAATAAAACAGTTAAACCTATTTTAGTGTGGTTAACACTTCCACTAACTGGTTTAACTATGGGACTTTTTTATCCTTTTACAAATGTAATTATTTTGTATATAACAGAGTTTTTATTAAAATCGCATTTTACTATGAAAGGTATATTTATGGTTTTTATAATTGCAATATTTATATCTTTAGTAAACATTATTATGCAAAAATGTATTATAGAACCAATGGTTAGAAAGGGAAGATAATATGAATCCTATACTATTTGATTTAGGTGTTATTAGAATCTATTGGTATTCCCTATTTATATTTTTAGGAATATTAATTGGTGGTATCATCATATATTTAGAATGTAAGAAATATGGTATGCCAGATGAATTTATAATTAATTTATTCTTTTGGACTATACCTATCGCTGTTTTAGGAGCAAGAATATATTATGTTATATTTAACTGGTCTTTATATTCTGGTAATATTTTAAGTATATTTAGAATATGGGAAGGTGGACTTGCTATTCATGGTGGTATGATTGCAGCACTCATCTTTATATTTATATATACTTATCAATATGGTATAAGTACATCTTTTATATTAGATGTAATTGTTCCAGGTTTAATAATTGGACAAGCTATTGGAAGATGGGGAAACTTCTTTAATGGAGAAGCACACGGTGCTGCTGTAACATATGAATATTTAAAAAGACTATTAATTCCAGATTTTATTATAGATGGAATGATGATTGGTGGTACTTATTATCAGCCAACGTTTCTATATGAATCACTTTGGTGTTTCTTAGGATTTATTGTTCTTATGGTAGTAAGAAAATTCCCTTATACTAAAGTTGGACAAATTACTGGTTCATATTTAATATGGTATGGTATTGGAAGATTCTTTATAGAAGGAATGCGTACTGATAGTTTAATGATTGGACCTCTTAGAATGGCTCAAGTTGTATCAGTAATAATGGTTATAGTAGGAATTGTTCTTGTTATAATTAAAGGAAGAGGTTCTAAGTTTGAAAACCAATACTCTAAATATGAAGTTGGAGAAATATTAATGTAAGGTATACATAGGTATACCTTTTTTTATTAGGGTAAATGTTGTATAATTTAGGTGGTGATATATATGAATAAAAAAGTTGTAGTATTAGGAGGAGGTACTGGATTATCCTCACTTTTAAAAGAATTAAAAATGTACCCTTTAGATATATCTGCTATTGTATCAGTTTGTGACGATGGAAGAAGTACAGGTATTCTTCGTAAAGAGTTTAATATTCCTGCAGTTGGAGATATTAGACAAGTACTTGTTTCCCTTGCTGAAACAGAACCACTCGTTGAAGAATTAATGCATTATCGTTTTGAAACTAATGATGATTTAAATGGACATTCTGTAGGAAATTTAATGCTTGCAGCTCTTACAAATATTACTGGTAATTTAACAGATGGAATAGAATCATTAAGTAAAGTATTAAATTTAAAAGGAAAAGTTATTCCTTTAACAGAAGATAATGTTACTTTAGTAGCTCGTATGAAGGATAATAGTATTGTTGAAGGAGAACATAATATTACTGCTTCTAAAAAAATAATTAAAGATATTTATTATAAAGAAAAAGCAGTTACTAATGCTTCTGCAATTAAAGCTATAAATGAAGCTGATCTTATTATATTTAGCATGGGAAGTTTATATACAAGTATTCTTCCTAACTTAATATGTAAGGATATAGTTAAAGCTATTGATAAAAGTAAAGCCCCTATTATGTATGTATGTAATATGATGACTCAACCTGGTGAAACAGATAACTATTCTGTAAGTGATCACTTACAGGTACTTAATAAGTATTTAGGTAAAAGAAAAGTTAATACTGTAATAGCAAATACAGGTAAGATTAGTGATGAAATAATTGAAAAGTATGCTGTACTTGAACAAAAAGATCCAGTAGTATTTGACAAAGATAAAGTTAAAGCATTAAATGCAAAATATATTACAGATAATTTTGTATCAATTGATGATGGATTTATTAGACATGATACTTTAAAACTAGCATTTTATATTTTCTCATATTTATTAAGAGGTTAATATGTCATTTACTAGTACTGTTCGTAATGAAATAAGTAAAATAGAATCACTTAAAGAAGAAAGTATTGCTGAATTATCAGCAATAATTCATAATAGTGAAATAACTAAAAATAGTATTAAGATATATACTGAAAATGCTAGTGCAGCAAGAAAAATATTCTCTTTAATAAAAGACTTATATAATGAATATGCTAAGATTACTGTAAGACGTGGTTATAACTATAGTAAAAATCTTATATATATCTTAGAAGTAAATAATAATGTTTTGGATATACTTAGTTCTCTAGGTATTTACTATAATAATAAGATTAATAAACTTCCAGAAGAATATATATTAGATGATAATGATACTTTAAGAGCATATTTAAGAGGTTTATTTATAATAACTGGAAGTGTTAATGATCCTAAAAAATCTAGATATCACTTAGAATTTTTATTTAATAATGAAGAATATGCTAAATTTATTATTGATAAGCTAGATATATTTTATTTAAACGGAAAATATATTAAAAGAGATAATAAATATATGGTGTATGTAAAAGAAGCTGAGAAAATTGGTGATTTTTTAAGAATAATTAATGCTTCAAATGCCGTTTTATATTATGAAGATATAAGAATATATAGAGATCATAAGAATATGACAAATAGACTTAATAATATGGAGCAAGCTAATGTTGATAAAATGATGAGTGCTGCTACTAAGCAAGTAGATGATATTCAAGCAATTATCGATATTGGAGGGTTATCTTTACTTGATGATAAAACTAGAGTAGTCGCTGAATATAGACTTAAATATCCAGATGTTTCTCTTCAGGAATTAAGTGAGATTATTTCTTATGAAACTAACACTCCAATTACTAAATCTGGGGTAAATCATAAAATAAAGAAGATTCAGCTTTTAGCCGAAAAAATAAGAAAAAGTTAATGATTATTAACTTTTTTTATTGTATAATAATAACAAGAGGTGATAACATGAAAGTAATCTTTATTAAAGATTTAAAAGGCCAAGGAAAAGCTGGCGAAATAAAAAATGTTAAAGATGGATATGGTATGAACTTCTTAGTAAAGAATGGTTATGCTGTAGTAGCAAATGAAGGTAATTTAAAACATCAAAATACTTTAAATGAAAAGAAAAAAGAAGAAGATGCTTTAAATAAAGCAAATGCTATTAAAGTAAAAGAAAAACTTGAAAAACTAAATTTAAGTTTTACAGTTAAAACTGGTAAAATGGATAAAGTATTTGGTACAATAAGTACTAAACAAATTGTACAAGAATTAAAGAATAAAAAGTTTGATATTGACAAAAAGAATATTAAAAGTAAAGATATTTCTACACTTGGAACACATAATGTAGAAATAGAATTATATAAAGGGGTAATTGCTACAGTTAAAGTTACATTAAAAAAAGAAAGCTAGGTGAAGGTTATGACTGAAAGAGTTTTACCTCATAATATTGATGCTGAACAATCTGTACTTGGATCAATGTTTATTTCAAAGTATGCTGCACAAAAATGTGTAGAAAATTTAACAAATGATTTATTTTATTTAGAAGCACATGATAAGATTTTTAGTGTTCTTAAAGAATTAGTTGAAAATAGTAAACCTATTGATGTTACAACTGTTACTGAAGAACTTGAAAAGAAAAAATGGTTAAAATCTGTTGGAGGAATTTCTTATTTAACAGATTTAATTAACTCAGTACCAAGTGCATCTAATGTTGATGAATATATTAAAATTGTTAATGAAAAAGCTGTACTTAGAAGACTTATTAATGAATCTTCTAAAATTACAGATATGGCATATAGTGCTTCTGAAGATTTAAATGATATCTTAGATGATGCTGAAAAAGGTATTTTAAATGTTGTAAAAACAAGAAAAGGTTCTGAATTTAAAACTATTCAAGAAGTACTTTTAAAAACTCAATCAGATTTAGAAATACTTGCTAGAAATAAAGGAGAAATCACTGGATTATCTACAGGTTTCTATGAACTTGATAAGGTAACTTCAGGATTACATCCAAATGAACTTATAATTATTGCAGCACGTCCTGCTATGGGTAAAACTGCCTTTGCTTTAAATCTTGCTACTAATATAGCAATGAATCAAAGTAAAGCTGTAGCTTTATTTAA
>JAEEMF010000016.1 GCA_016283075.1 Bacilli bacterium
GGTGTTAAAACAAGAACAAATACATGTTCTCTAATTACTGAAGACTTATCAGAGGAATGTAATACTCAAAGCTGCTTAGAGTCCCCATATACAGCAGCAACATCAAACGTTTCAGGAGGATTATGGACAAGTTGCTCTGTATCAAATTATGATTCTAAATATGTAAAATCAATATCATGTGCATCAGCACAAAGAGCTGCTTACTATGTAGGAGCAGGACCACAATCAGGTTCTGGATCACTTAGAGTAGAACTTGGAGGATATAAAAGAGCAGTTGTAACAGTACGATGTGAAATAGGAAATGGTGATAATCAATCATGTTCATATAATGGTTCAGGATTCTCTGGAACAAGAAAATATACTTACACATCAGACTTTAGCGTTTCATTTGCAACATCAGGATATGCCCCACAAGACTCTTGGACATCATCAGTAGTTGGAATACAATCAGTAGTTTTATATCTAGATTAAAAAAGGAAGATTTATTCTTCCTTTTAATTTTCCCTTGTAAAATAAAGGAAAACTAAGTGTTTAATAAGATATATACCTTTACTTTACACTTGACATTTTAATGTCCAGTAGTATAATGATAATAGGTGGTGTAAACAATGAACAAACTAAATGATATTTTACATGAATTAGGGATTTCTAAGGTTAAACTTGCCAAATATTTAGGAGTTTCTAGACAAATGATATACAATTATCTAGAATTAGATGATTTAAATAAATGGCCTAAAGATAAAAAAGTTTTACTTTTAAATTTATTAGGAATTAAAGATAGTGGGGAACTTGACACTATTAAAGTAAATACAGATTATATCATGGATGTTGAAAATAGATTAAACTCACTTATTGATGAAGAAGGTAGTGGGGGAGCATCTGGAAGAGATAAACAAATATTTAATGATTTAGGTAAAAAACAAAAAGAAGTTATGATGAGTATAGTAGATCTTATGAAAGAAATGCTAGAAGATCCTAACGATATGGAAGCTTATTACACATTTAAATATATGTATAACTTTATGCAATCAATTGAAACATCTAGAGAGCTTAGATACATGCTTGCATATGTAGCTAAAGCAGCTGGATTTGTTAAACCATTAGAATTTGTATTTAATGAAGAAGAACAATTTGCATTTGAAAGTATTATGTATTCTGCAATGGTTCTATATAATAACCGTGCTAATACTTCAGAAGCAAAACTTGCTGAATCACATAAGAGATTCATTAATCAAATTGAACATAAGATGGAAGATAAATTATCTCGTACAATGGAGCTTAATACAATAAGAGTTCAAGCATTAAAAGAACTAGGATATACTTCAATTAATGAAGATAACGCTGCAGAAGTATTCGAGAAGATTGCTGAAATCCAATCAAGAAAAGTTACAGGCGTATAAAGATAGATTAATTTCTATCTTTTTTTATGCAATAAAAAAAAGGATTATTAATCCTCAGGTTTAGTAAAATATAATAGAATTAGCATAAATATAACTAATAGAACCACAACTGTAATATATACCATCTAAACACATCCTTACTTATTCTAGATACAATTATACTACAAAAGTAAGTAAAAATCATTACTTAAAATATAATTTTTTACTGAATATAATATATATTATGTTAACTTCTTATAATTTAATAATACTATATTATATTGATAAATACTCTATTATTAATTTAGTAATATAGTTATTAAATAAATATATTCTGGATGCAAATATTGCATCCAGATTTTTTTATATTAATAATTATAAATCTAATTTTTAAATTTGCATTGAACTAATTATTTATATATAATCCATAATCTAAATTTGCATCGAGAATTACTTTTATGGATAATCTATCACCTGATACATCATTTTTTAAAGGCATTTCCCCTCTACTACATATTTTATCTTAAAATAGCATTTTCAAATTTGCATCGAGATATTGATAATTGATAGATTGTCCACCTTAATACATTGTTATATAAGGGTTTATATAATTTCTCTATAGAAATAGGACTAGGGGAGTCTTAAATAAGAAAAAGGGGGATGAAATTAATCATCCCCCTAGCCTACTTTAAATAATAAAAGAGAGTAATTAATTACTCTCCCCTAGTCTATTTACAAAGCCCATAATCATCCAAAAGATAAAGCATATATCAATTACATTAATATTAGCAAATCCTTGAATAGAGTATGTTATAAAGGCTAAAAATACGGCAATAAATAGATCATTTTTAATTTTAAAATATTTAATAACAAGTAGGGCACATAGTAGTAGGTATACTACTAGATAAAGTCCCCCACTACATATTAAAGTTTCTAAATAAATATTATGCGTTTTATCATATGTAAGTAAATTTGATTGATATGGATATACATACATAAAGTTATCAAATCCTGCTCCTACTATTAAATACTTTTTAGCAAGAGGAAGAGCTGACTTCCATAGCCCTACTCTATCGTTAGCAAATGTATAGTTACTAGTAGTAGCAGTATTATCACTTGCAATAGCTTTTATTTCTTCTGAAATATTGTAATTTGGTTCTATATTTACAGTCTTATGTGTAACATCTATAAGTTTACTTGATGCTAAAAATACTAGTACTAAAAATAATAAAATAATTAAATAATCTGTAACATTATATTTCTTTATTACAAGGTAATATATTAGTAAAATATAGAGAATTATTACTGTTAAGAATGGTCCAGTTGAACTTGCAAAAGTAATACCCATCATATACATTCCAGATAGTAAAAGATATCTATATTTTCTACTTGATAAAAAGTATATAGAGCTTATTGTAATTGCCATAACTAAACTACTACCTAAAAAGTTAGGATTTCCTGATAAACCACTTGCCATATAATGAATACTATAGTGTCTTATAAATGACAAGTTAGTACATACTTGTAAAAGAGCATATACTGACTGAACAAGTGTACTTATTAAGAATATATTTATTAAATTTTTTATAACTTTTTTATCTTTTATATTCTTAGCATTTAAGAATATAAAGATATATGTATATATTGATATTAATCCTTCATCTCTATACTTAGTACCAAATATAGATACATATTTATTTACAGCAAATAAAGAAGTAATTAATCCTAGTATTAATAAGATATAAGATAAATAATCAAATATAGTAACTTTATATTCGTTTTTAAGTATTCTTACTATATAGATTCCTACTAAGAAAGGTAAACTAAGCCATAGGAAATATACTTTATTTATATCAAATAAAAATGAATTAGTAACTCCTAGGGCATTTATAGTATAAGTAACTAGTCTATGTAAAGGAAATATTACTATTAATATAGATAAAATTATAAATACTAGTTTATCCTTACTCTTCATTTTAATCACCTAGTATAATTATAACAAAAAGATAAGAAAAAAGCACGAATGATTATAAATCATTACGTGCTAATATTTCGGCTGGTCTCTTACGTATTACATTAAATACTGGAAGAAGTCCAACTATTAAATTTAAAGCATATACAAGTACAAATGCTGCTATAATAACGAAGGAATTTACATAGAACATTGAACTAATAAATTTTATATGTGATAATCTATCAAATACATAGAATCCTACTAAAATACCAGGTACTGCAAACATTGTAGTAATTGCAATTATTTCACCTAGGAACATTTTATAAATATCTATTTTCTTAGCTCCTATTGCTCTATAAATACCTACTTCTTTAATTCTAGATAAGAATGAAGATCTAATCATTAAGAATATTTCAATAAATGAAATAAGAATAATTATTACTGAAACAGTAAGTGCTCTATTCATTGATTCTTTTTGATTTGCTACATATACTGCTCTAGAATTACTATATGAATCTTTAACATTAGTATAACCAAGTTCTTTTACTTCATTTACTACTTTATCAAGTTCATCTGTATAAATAGAGAAATTGTTTAATTTATTGATATTACTTATTTCAATAGTTTTATTATTAACTAGGAAATATTTATATGGATACTTAGAAGTGTAGTATCCTACTACTTTAAGTTTTTTATCCCCTACTTTAACATCAATATCTTTATTTAATTTATATATTTCTTTATTATCAATATGAACGATAGTTTCATATTCATTTTGAGGGAATCTTCCTTCTTTTAAATTGATTCTATCTTTAATTAATTCATAGTCATATACAGAGTTTTCATCATTTGAATAACTAACTTCTGCAAAACCAAAGTATCCTCCTCCCTCTTCTACTCTAGAAGAATTTAAAGAAAGTATATTTTGGAAATATTTATTATTTACATATATAGAAGGACTATTATCATCAACAATTCCTACTATTTCAAAATCAAATAAGAATTCACTATTAAAGTTTAACTTACGACCTACTATATCTTCAACTGATCTAATATTTAAACTTCCGAAATAATAAGAATTAGCATCAGTTATATTTGGATTTAATATCTTATCAATAATCATTCTATCAAGAAGTACTTCTTTATCATTTTCAGGATATCTACCAAATATTACACTATCTTTATTAACTGTTTCTAAATCAGTAAGTGATACTGCTATAGAAGCTGTTCTTCCATTTGTTTGATAGAATTCTGATAAATCTATATCAACATTTATTTTAGAAGATCCAGGAATAACATATTTTACTCCTTCAAGTCCTTCTAATTTTCTTTGTACTTTAATATTTTTAGCATCAGTTGCAACACTTACATAATGACGGTTTATATCTACAAAATCAATATCTTTAATATTATATGCTGCTGATACTGAAGATAAAGCATATACAATAAAAAATCCTGATAAAGCAAATCCTGAATACATTGCTTTCTTTATAAATGGAGAACTAATTATTTTTTGGAATCCATTTATAATAAGTGAAATAGGATTAAATAAACTAGAATATCTTTTCTTTTTGGAAGTATCTATTACTTCTTTAAAATTAAATTCATATTTTTCAATATCATTTTTCTTTATTTGTTTATAAGAATCATTTACAAATTCTATTGAAGAGTTTTCATCTACTACTTCTACTTTATCATTAGAATGATTACTTCTAATATAAATATTACCATTCTTTACAACGATATCTAAAGATAAATCATCTTTTTTATCAGCATAAATATGTATTTTAGTTTTATCATCTTTAAAATCTCTTTTATCTTCAAAATCTTTTAAATAGAAATTATTATCTATTTGATAGTCAAGTTCTGATACATCATCATTTTCATAATCTTTAATAACTTTACCATCTTGAATTTCAATGATTCTACTAGCATAGAATTTAGCTAAATCTTGCTCATGTGTTACAAGTACTACTAATCTATCTTTAGAGATAGCTTTAATAATCTTCATAACTTCAAGAGAGTTTTTACTATCTAGGTTTCCAGTTGGTTCATCGGCTAAGATTATATCTGGATCTTTAGCAAGTGCTCTTGCTATACCAACTCTTTGTCTTTCACCACCAGATAACATTCCAGCAGGTCTTCTTTTATATTTTTCAAGTCCTACTTTTTCTAAGATATATTCAATTCTTTTATTAATTTCTTTTTTATCTCTAATACCTATCATTTTTAAGGCTATAGAAATATTATCATATACAGTAAGATTATCTACAAGTTTATAATCTTGGAAGATATATCCTACGTTAAGGTTTCTTATTCTATCTACTTTTCCTTGGAATCTAGAAGAAATCTTTTGTCCATTTATATAAATAGATCCACCACTTATTCTATCTAGACCACCTATAGCATTAAGCATAGTAGTCTTACCACATCCAGAAGGACCTAGAAGTGCTACTAAACCAGTATCTTCAAGTTTTATAGAAGTATTATCTATAGCATGAATTTGATTTCTTTTATGTCTATTAAAGTACTTATTTACGGTATTTAATTCTATCATACTATACTTCCTCCTTTATTGAATTAACTGCTGTTAATCCAAATAATTTTCTTGAATATCTTCCTGCTATAGCAAGTGACATAAATGTTGTAATTATATACATTACTACAAAATCAATTGGAGAAATGTACTGAACAATATTTATTAAGAAATTACTATTTAATTTAGTAACATCATATATTCCAAATACATGTCCTAGTGCTACTAAAAGTACAAGTAAGTATGCTGTTGTAGAAAGAACAAATAACTCTATAGAAAGTAATTGTTTTGCTACTTTACTATTAGCACCTAACATTCTAATTGTACCAAAGTAAATATTCTTAGATTTCATAATAATAGTAATTACAAAGTATGAAATAAAGAATGATACTACTATTAAACCTACTGAAAGAAGTGTAGCTATAATAGTAATAATTTGATTACCACCAGAATCTACTATAGCATCTTTCATAGCAAGTGTTTTATATCCCATTTCATCTAGCTTAGAAACTACTCCATCTACATATTTATTCTTAGTAACAAATATACTTGATTGATAATTACCTTTATTAAATAAAGCATTATAATCTTCAATATTTAAGAATAGTGTTCCATAGTTTTCATTATATGATTGTTCACTTAATTGATAACTATTCTTCCAAATATCTTTAGATACTACTCCTGTAGTAGTTAAAGTAAATTCTTGTTCATAATAAGGAGTTTTAGAAGTAATCTTAAGTTTCTTTCCATGACATGATTGATCACCACATATATAACTCATTTCTTCTATGAATGATGCCCATCCTCTTGGAACATTAAATAAAGGTTTAACTAAATAGAACTCACTATTATTTCCTACTACACTGATCTTATCCATATATTCAAGTGTAATCTTAGAAAATTTTCTATTTAAACTAAATCTTACTGAATCAAATACTTTATCAGGTACATATAGTTTAGTTTCACCTTCATACATACGAGATTTATCTGAAATAATACCTACTACTTTATATTTAACATTATCTTCTAAATCTTGAAATACAAATTCATTATTTAAATATTTATCTGTTTCGTAAATAAATTCATAGTCATTACTTTCTACGACTATTTCATTATCATTTTCTGGTTTTCTTCCAAATGTAATCTTACTTGCATCAAGCTCACTTATGTTTGTAACATAACCATATATCCATTCAGAATAATAACCATCAGATGTTTTACCTCCAGCTAAAGCCATTGTTTCATCAAGAAGTAAATCAATTTTATCTACTTTCTTAACATTTTCTATTTGTTCTAAAGCTTTAAAGTCTTCTTCAGTTATTTCTGATTTATCTTTCTTATTAATAACTATACGAGTTGGTTCAGTGTTATTAAAAAATTGATTAAATCCTGTTAAACTTATATCTTCTTTATTCATCTTAAGCTCAGTATATACAAAAAGTACTGCTAAACATAAGAATAAATATACTGCAAGTGTTAAAGAACACTTTGTAAATATATTAAATGCATTTCTAAATGCAAGTCTTATTTTATTAAATAAACGAATGTTTTTATATTCATTCATTTCAATATCGGTAACTTCTTTTACTTCTTTAATTACTTTATCTTCTAAGACTTTACCATCATGCATCTTAATCTTTCTTGTTACATATGGTTCTACTTGTTCATAGTTATGAGTTACTATTATAACTAGTTTATCTTTTGCTATTTCAGATAAAAGTTTAATGATACCTGTTGCAGATCTACTATCTAGGTTACCAGTAGGTTCATCTGCAATAATAATTGGTGTATCTTTAGCAAGTGCTCTTGCTATAGCAACTCTTTGTTTTTGACCACCTGATAATTTAGATACTTTAGTATTTCTATGTTTCCATAAATCTACCTCTTTAATTAAGTCATAAACTTTATTTTTAATATCCTTTTTCCTAGCACCATTAAGTAATAATACTAACTCAATATTTTGATAAACTGTATAACTATTAACTAAGTTAAAACTTTGAAAGATATTACCTATATACTTTCTTCTATAATCTTCAAAATCAGATTCTGTATAGTAACTAGTTTCATTACCATTTATATACATTTCTCCTTCTTCATAAGAATCAAGACCTGATATAACATTTAA
>JAEEMF010000002.1 GCA_016283075.1 Bacilli bacterium
AAAAAGAATGAAAAGAAAACTACTGCAGCAGCTACTAAATCAAAAACTGTTAAAAAGGTAGAAACAAAAGAAGAAGTAAAAGAAGAAAAGAGAGAAATCTTATTCTTAGAAAACGAAGTTAAAACTAAGAAAAGTTCTGCTTCACTTGTTGTAATCCTAATTGTTCTTGTTTTAGTTGCATTCTTAAGTATGTATGACTTAAACGGAGTATTTGGATTATCATTCTTTAATGATTTATATGATCAATTAACTGCTGTTAAAATCGGAAACTTCGCAGTATTTGAAAAAGTTCTTGGTTTAACAGGAGCATTTGGAACTTGGAATGTTTATGAATTAATCGTAATCATTTTACTAGCTTCAATTACAATTGCTTGGGTTTACAATTTATCATTTGATGATTATTTAGAAGGAGTTAAAACTGGTGCTAAAAGAATGCTTAAACCAGCATTCTATGTAACAATGGCAAATATTCTATTTACTATGATGCTTGTAAATAGTTCTGGTACTATTGTTACTTATGTAACTAATAAGTTAGCTTCATTATCAAGTAAATTTAATGTATTTAGTTTAACTGGATCAAGTATTTTTGCTTCATTACTTTTTAATCATTATGATTATATGATTAATGCTATTGGAACAGCTTATTCAGTACAACCATTTATATCTGAAAGTACAAACTTATATTCAATTATCGCTTTCGTATGCCAAGGTATCTTTGGTGTAATCATGCTACTTTTACCAACAAGTATGGTATTAATAGGTGGTTTATCAATCTTAAATGTTAAGATTAAAGATTGGTTCAAATATATCTGGATTTATGCTTTAGAAATATTTGTTATAGTTGTAGCTTTAAGTTTTATAGTTACATTAGTATAGTGTAAAAAAAGAGCATTGCTCTTTTTTTTATGCTTCATTTATGATAAAATATCTATTGTAGGAAATTGATAATATGATATACAGATTTTTAGATAATGACTACGAAGTAGAAATAATTCGTAAAGGAAATAAGAATACTTATGTAAGGATTACTGATGATTTAAAGATTCAGGTAACTACTAATCATTTTGTTACTAAGAGTGATATAAAGAGAATACTTGATAATAATCATAGTTTTCTTATGAAAGCATTAAGTAAAAAAGAGAGTGAAATTGAAAAGAATGAATCTTTTTATTTTCTTGGAATAGAATATGGGGTTGTAATTGTTTCTTCTTTTAAAGAAATCGAAATAGATCATAATAAGATATATGCACCTGATAAAAAGAGTCTTGATAAATGGCTTAATAAGCAAATGAAAGAAATCTTTTTAGATAGGTTAAAGTATAATTATAATTTATTTGAAGAAGATATTCCTTTTCCTGGTTTAAAGATAAGAAGTATGAAAACTAGATGGGGAGTATGTAATAGAAGAAATAAAACCGTTACACTAAATAGTGCATTAATTAAAGAATCAATGGATAAAATAGATTATGTAATAATCCATGAGTTATCTCACTTAGTACATTTTGATCACTCTAAAGCCTTTTGGAGTGTAGTATCTAAGTATTGTCCTAATTATAAGAATATTAGAAAAGAAATGAGAGAGTAGGTGATAGTATGAAAAAAGTTATTAGAAGTATTTGTAATATTATTTTAGTATTAGGTATATTACTACCTACATTTATGAGTCCTTTTGTACTTGATGTAGATGCCGCAGATAATCGTACTATTAAGTCTATTCTTGCTGATATAGAAAAGCAAAAGAAAGAACTTCAAGAAAACAAAAATAAACAAAAACTTACTAATGAACAAATTCTTACTATTAAAAATAATATTTCTTTAATTTCTAATGAAATTACTAAAGGTCAAAATGAAATTATTGAAATTAATAATCAAATAGCAATACTTGAGAATCAAATAGAAGAAAAAGACGCCGAAATGAAGAAAGTAATAAACTTCTTACAACTTTCTGACGGAGAATCACAATATCTTGAATATATATTTGGGGCAACTAGTTTTACAGATTTTATTTATAGAGTAGCTATTACTGAACAACTTACTAACTATAATAATAGATTAATTAAAGAATATAATGAATTAATTGAATCTAATAAAAAACATCAAGCTGATATTAAGAAAAAAGAAGAAGAATTAACTGTTAAACAAGCTAACCTTCAAAAAGAAGTAAGTAAACTTCAATATCAAGTAACACAACTTGGTAATGAACAAGGTAGTCTAGAAGAAGGTATTTTAAAATCAGAAGCATCTGTTAGAGCTTTAATTGCTGATGGATGTGATGAGAATGAAACAGTAGATGCTTGTTATACAAGATTAAAGACTCTTCCATCAGATACATCGTTCTGGAGACCTTTATTCTCTGCGTCTATTACTAGTGTATGGGGTTCACGTAGATATTGGTATAATGGTAACTGGGTAGAAAGTTATCACTACGGACTTGATTTAGGTACTCCTGAAAGAACTAAAGTTTACTCAGTAGCAAATGGTACTGTAGGAGATAGAGCTTACTGGTCTGGAACAGGATATGTTTTATATGTATATCACAAGGTTAATGGTGTTAAATATACAAGTGTTTATGAACACTTATGTGCTAACTGTTATGCAGTAAGTAAAGGTCAGAATGTTACTAAAGATACAGTTATTGCTTACTCAGGTAATACTGGTCAATCAACAGGACCACATTTACATCTTGGTATGTTATATGGATGGGCTGGTATAGAGTATTCTTACTGGGATGCAACATACTATGCTAAGTTGTTTGATCCTCGTACTGTAATAAACTTCCCTAGTGGGTATGGTTCATTTAATACAAGAACTCGTAACTGTTCACTTGGTTCATGTTAAAAGATTAAGTTATATACAACTTAATCTTTTTTTGTTAGAATATAACATGGTGATGTTTATGAAAGGAAGTAATATTTCTTTGTCGTTTGGTATGGAAAAAATCTATGAAGATTGTTGCTTCCAGTTAAACGATAAAGATAAAGTAGGAATAGTAGGGGTTAACGGAGCAGGTAAAACTACTCTATTTAAAGTAATATTAAAAGAGCAAGAACTTGATACTGGTAAAATCAAATGTTTAGATAAGAGTATTGGTTATTTACCGCAAGAAATAGTTTTAGAAAATAAAGATATAACTGTTTTTGACTATTTATTAGGTGCTAGACCAATCGAAAAGCTTAATAATGAGTTATCATCCCTATATGAAGAAGTAGCGCTTAAAACCGGAAAAGAACAAGAAAAAATACTAAATAGAATTTCTAAAGTACAAGCTTCTTTAGAATACTATGATTGTTATAATTATGAAAATATACTACTTGAATTAATAAGTGA
>JAEEMF010000017.1 GCA_016283075.1 Bacilli bacterium
ATCAGATGTCCAATAACCTATTTGTCCTGTAGAAACATCAAATTCACATCCAAATGGAGTACAACCTTTTAGATAATTAAATAGCCATCTATATGGAACTACTGCTGTTTTACCAGCTTCTGTTGTATAAGTCCAGCTACCTTGAGCGCATGATGTTTTATCTTTAAGTCCAAAACAAAACCAGCTTGTATTATCAGCAGCATCATAATACCAGCCTGTTTTATCAGTCGCATTAACTATTTGTTGTACTTCTGGAAGTTTGACCGTAATAACATTATCCCATCCTAAGTTAGAACCGTTTCCGGTTCTAAAATATCTTTTGGCATTATACCAAGATATACCAGTATTATCTAAATCTTTTTCCATAAATAAATCTACTGAAATATCGTTTACTTCAAGTATAAAAAATCTTCTAGGTACTCCATCACCTGGATCACATTCATACCTAGTACCAACACTTAATCTATCATTACTATCTTTTGAATACTGAGAGTCAATATAAGTGCATACTCTTTTATTAGCATATGAACTAATATCACTTCTTAAATCATCTAACGCTTCTTTTGTATTGTGTGCATCCCAAGATGTATCACTAGGAGTATACCCTATATCTTGTGCAAAATAAGAATATGCAAAAACACTACTTACAGAAATAAAAAGAATTATTAATGTTAAAAAAATATCTTTCTTTCTCATATGCATACTCTCCTACACTAATAATACCATATTTTAATATATTTAAAAATGTAAATAAAAGAAACAAAAGTAGAAAAAAATTACAATATATAGTATAATTATATAGGTGATTAATATGAAATACCCTAATGGACTAAATAAGGATTACAAGAAAAATATTAATTACAAAAATCGTGGGATGAATTTAGAGGATGATATTAATTTAGCTAATGAATATTACTTAATACATAATATTGCTTCTATATATAAAAAACCTACACCTATTGGAATAGTTAAAGTAGATAATTCTGGTATTATCCATGAAGCATATTTTAAAACACCATCTACTACTGACTACAATGGTATTTATAAAGGTAAATATATAGATTTTGAAGCTAAAGAAACTATAGAAAATAACTTTCCTTTAAAAAATATTCATGAACATCAAATAAAACATTTAAATACAATTTCTAATATGGGTGGTATAGGTTTTATAATTGTTAGTTTTGTTAAACTAGAAAAAACTTTTATATTAAGTAACTACTACTTACAAAAATTTATAAGTAGTAATATTAGGAAATCAATTCCACTTAAATATTTTGAAGATTATGGATACATAGTAAACTATAAACTTAATCCTAGATTAGATTATTTAAAAATAGTAGATATTTTATTAGAAGGTGAAAATAATGAATTTAAAGAAAATAACTAAATGGATTTACTCACATCAATTTGAAGTAATAGTTGGTATAGTAAGTTTAATAACTCTAGTAGTAGGAATAATTGCTATTGGATGGATTTCAATACCAATTGTACTAGTACTGGACTCATTAATTATATTTGGGCCAGAGCTATACCAAAAGATTATGAAAAAACTTGGTAAGAAAACAAAAGATGGTGAAAATGAAATGAAGAAAAAGAAAGAAAAAAAAGAAAAACCTACTAAAAAAGGTAAAAAGAAACGTGGTAAAGTACTTTCAGTAATACTTACGGTTATTCTTGGATGTTTAATACTTGGATGTATTGCTGGAGGAATAGGTTTCTGGTACATTGCATCGCATGCTCCTTCATTTAATCCAGATGAACTATACTCAGCTGAATCAACTATTGTATATGCTGATGATGGAGAAACAATAATTGCTACGCTTGGAGCAGAAAAACGTGAAAAAATTGAATATAAAGATCTACCTGAAGTATTTATAGACGCTTTAATAGCAACAGAAGATTCAAGATACTTCCAACATAATGGATTTGACCTTCCTCGTTTTGCTAAAGCATTTGTAGGACAAGTACTTGGTAATAGTAATGCCGGTGGTGCTTCTACTATAACAATGCAAGTATCTAAAAATACTTATACAAGTACAGAAGCTCATGGTATTGAAGGTATTATTCGTAAATTTACCGATATTTACCTTTCAATATTTGAAATTGAAAAGAAATATTCTAAAGAAGAAATAATTGAATTCTATATTAATAACAACTTACTTGGTGGAAATAACTATGGTGTTGAACAAGCATCACTAACATATTTTGGTAAGTCAGCTAAAGAACTTAACTTAAGTGAAGCTGCCCTACTTGCTGGTATGTTCCAATCACCAAATGCTTATAACCCACTACTACATCCAGAAGCATCAGAAAAAAGACGTAATATCGTTCTTAAATTGATGGTAAGACATGGATATATATCACAAGCTGAAGCTGATGCAGCTGCAAAAATTCCAGTAAGTAAATTAACTTCTAAATCTAAAGGTAAAGGTGATGATACTGAATACCAAGGATTTATTGATACAATTGTATCTGAAGTAAAGAAAGATACTGGTAAAAACCCTTATACAACATCAATGAAGATTTACTCAACAATGAAAATTGATAAACAAAATATTATAAATGGTGTTATGAAAGGTGAAACTTTCAACTGGGAAAACGGTAAAGTTCAAGCTGGTATTGTAGTTCTTGACTCATCAAATGGTGAAATAAAAGCAATTGGTACAAATAGAGATTACACAGCAAGTGGACTTTTGAACCATGCTACATTTGAAAATCAAACAAAAAGACAAATTGGTTCAACAGCAAAACCATTATATGATTATGGTCCAGCTATTGAATATAATAATGCCTCACCTGCAATGCAAGTTGTAGATGAACCATATCAATACTCTGGTGGTACTAAGATAAGTAACTTTGATGGTGCTTATCAAGGACTAGAATCATATCGTAAAGCCTTAGCTGGTTCTCGTAACGTTCCTGCTTTAAAGGTTTTCCAAACAGTTAAAAAATCTAATGTAATAGAATTTGTTAAAGGACTAGGACTAAGTCCAGAAATAAGTGGTAACACAATTCATGAAGCTCATGCAATTGGTGGTTATACCGGAGAATCTCCTCTTACCGTAGCTGCTGCTTATGCAACTATTGCAAATAAAGGAGTATATAATAGTCCACATAGTTATAGAAAAATTATTTACCGTGATACTGGCGATGAATATACTAAAGAACTTGAAAGCCATAAAGTTATGAGTGAAGACACAGCATACATCTTACAAGACATGCTTCTATCAGTTGCTCAATCTGGTTTAGGATCATATGGTAACGTTAATGGATGGGCATTTGGTGCTAAAACTGGTACATCTAACTTTAGTCAAGAAACAAAAAGAGCTAATAAATTAGCTGATGATGCTGTAAATGATAGATGGATAGTTGGTAATACTGATGAATATGCAATGGCAATTTGGTATGGATATGATAAGATTTATTCTGATGCATATACACACTTTGCTAACTCAGAACACTTAAGAATGTTTAATCAATTAGCTCGTCAAATTTGGACAAGAAGTATTAAACATGAAATACCAAGTGGTGTTATTAGAATCGAACTGGAAAGTGGTGCGATTGAACCAGTACTTCCAAGTCCAACCACTCCTGCTAATGAAAGATATACCGAATACTACAAGAAAGGTTCTGAACCTACTGAAGTATCAACAAGATATGCACAGCTTGAAAATGTTAAGAATTTAAAAGCTGAATCAAGTAAAGGATTTATTACATTATCTTGGACACCAGTTTATTCTAAATGGTTAGATAAAGAGTATTTAAGAAAATACTTTGGACCATATTTCAAAAATAATGATTATTTAGAAACCCAAGTATCAGTAAGATATAACTGGGAATTATCATATACCGGTATTATTGTTTACGATATATACGAAGTTGATGAAGATAATAAATATACTAAGATAGGTACAACAAGTGAAAGTGAATATACATTTGAACCTACAAAAGCTGGTGAAGTAACATATGTTGTTAAAACTTCACATAAAGTTTATAAAGGCGCAGATTCAAATGGTGTAATAATTAAGAAAGCTGTTTCTGGTACAGCATCATATAGTGTTACAGTAACAAGTGATACTATTGCAGAAGGATCAACTTATGATTATAAAAACAAGGTAATTGTATCAAGTAAAACATGTAGTTTATATGGTGTAACTATAAAAGGTAATAATTATCCAACTTGGGAAAAAGCAAATGAAGCTATTAAAAATTTACCTGCCTCTACTTATAATTTAATGGCTACATACACATGTGGTCCATATAATAAGAAAGCTACTGATACAGGAACACTTACAATTAAAAAAGCTTCAGCATCACAATAAAAGGAAATCATTAAATTGATTTCCTTTTTTCTTTACAAATATCTTTTATTTTACAAGTAGTACATTTAGGATTAATAGCCTTACAATAATATCTACCAAATAAAAGTAATAAATGATGCATTTTAGGTACCATTTCCCTTGGTACTTTTTTCATTAATTTCTTTTCTATAGTTAGAACACTATCTTTTTTAGAAGCAAGTCCTAATCTAATAGCTACTCTAGATACATGAGTATCTACTGCTATAATAGGTTCATTATATAATTCATAAAGTACTACACTTGCAGTCTTATGCCCTACTCCTGGAAGTTTTTCTAGTTCTTTTCTAGTATTTGGTACTTTTCCACCATATAACTTTAAAAGTTCTTTTGCTATACCAATAGTATTAGTAGCTTTTATACTAAATCCACATGGTTTAGTAATAGCTTTTATATCTTCTAAAGGAGCATTTGCTAATGTTTCTAAACTAGGATATTTAGTAAATAACTCTTTAGTAACCATATTTACTCTTTTATCAGTACACTGCGCTGAAAGCATTACTGCTATTAAAAATTCATAATCTTTATTATAATTAAGTTCACTCTTAGGAT
>JAEEMF010000018.1 GCA_016283075.1 Bacilli bacterium
AGCCATAGGAATGATCAGCAACGTTTCTACTCCTACCTTAGATTTTATTCATATGATGATTTAAAAAAACAAATGAAAGCATACCTAAAACGTTCCAACAACATTCCTATGCAATCTCTTAATTGGTTAACTCCATTAGAAATGAGACATAAATTACTACAAAAAAACAATAATCAATAGTTACATAAACTATATCATATTGCTTTTAATTTTTTTGTAAAATTTGTCTCACATCATTTACAATTATACAAAAAAGAAAGTAATTACTTACTTTCTTCAAATCCGCATGCTAGTTCTACTTCAATTGTATAGTCTGTTTTTCCATATGGTTCTTTAGGATAGATAACTGCTCTAGTATCACCTTTATTACATTCTTTCTTTGTTTTAGGATTAACAAATTTACTTACTTTTTCAACATTTTCTTCTTTATATCTACTAATATTATCTAAACTAATTTTAATACCTACAGTTTTATATTTAGTAATAGTTTGAATACCATTATCTCTTACTACTAAATCATAGTAGAAATTTTCATAAAAATCTTTTCCTAAAGTTTTTAATTCGTTTTCTAACTCCATTTTCTTTCTCTTAGTTGAATCTCCGAATACAAATAAACATACAACAGCTGCAATTACGATTACAACTGCACAAATAATAATAACTCTTGTTTTGTTAAAAAAACCAGTCTTCATATCTTACATCCCTCCTATTATATTTTATAACTAAATAATTTTTATTTCAAGACAAAATTATACTAATAATAAGATAACTAAAAGTATGAAAGCAAATATTGCTATAAAAGGCCTTATAATTGTTGGTTTATTATTAGATACTTCTATAAAAGAATCAACTAATTCTAACATCTTTTTATTATTACCTTCATATTTTTTAGGTTTAAACTTCTTAGACTCTTCAATTACTTCATCTAGTTTATCAAAATCAGATAATTCTAAAATATAACCATCTTTTTTAAATTCAGATATTATTTGTTTTTGATGATCATTTTCATGTTCTCCAAACTCTTTTAATCTTGCTGCTGCAATAACTTTTTTATCATGTTTTAAACTATTTATAATTGATCCTACACCACCGTGTGTAATAACTAAATCAGCTTTCTTTATATAATCTTCAAATTTATCCATTGGAATATAATCAAATATTTCCATATCTTTTGATTTATAATCAGAAGATCCTGCTTGAACTACTACTTTATCTTTAATATTACCTTTTTTAATTTGTTTATCTACTGCCTCAAGTAGTCTATTAAACTTTTTATCTTGAGTACCTAATATTACTAAAATCAAAATATCCAACCTCCATAAGTAGCGTTCTTATAAACATCAAGCATTTCTTCCCACTGCACTATAAATAAATCAGCTATAGGATAAATAAGTCTACCTGTTGATGTCTTAGTATTAATATTAGCAAATGTTTCTATAAATATTACTTTACTACCAAATATTTTACCTAGACAGCACATAGGTCCAGCTGTATGAGTTCCAGTTGTAATAATAACACTTGGTCTTATTTTTAAATAGTTATATAAAGATATCCAGCAGTTAGCAAATAGTATAAATAGATATTTTATTAAATGGTGTCTTGTTCCATATAGTAAATAACTTACATTATTATACTTTTTAATAAGTCCTTCTGTTGTAGGAGTTTTTTCTGTCATTATATAAGAATCATATTTATTAAATAATGGTTCTAACTGTAATAACTCATTCAAATGTCCCCCATTTGAAGAGATAAATAATACTCTCTTTTTCTTCATGTTATCAACCTCTAATATAATTATAACACTTAGTTATGAAAAAAGCATCAAACACTATAGTTTGATGCAAGAATATTTTTTAAAGTTGCTACATTAGTAGAACTACTAACCATTGTATAACGAGGGATTTTAAACTTATCTCCCCCTCTTTCCATATTACAGTGACCACCTGCGCACTTACCACCAAACCCCATTGTGAATCCAGCTCTTTTTAGTTGCGATATAGTATTATCACTATAATCATAGAAAGGATAAGCAATTGCTGTTCTATTATATGTTCTTTCTCTAGATAGTTTTAAATCAGCCATAACTTCTGAGTCATTTTTACAAAGAATTGCTCCTCCTTGACTTTGTGATCCAGCATACCCTGATTTAGGGCATACCCAGTTAGTATGTAAATTATGTGTATGAGAATACATCCTAAAATATTCTCCTTCATAATCATGTGGATCAAACCAAGAAGTAACCATAAACATATTACCAGTAAGTTTATTATCAGAAAATATCTTTTTAGCGTTCCATCCAAATACCCCATCATCTATTGTAAGTACTATGCTTTTAGCAGGAAGATTAAGTTTTTTATCGATCCATAACTCAAACTCTTCTAAGTTAATAGCAAAATAATTATTTTCTTTTAAATAAGTAAACTGGGACTGAACATCACTATACTTATGACATATTATTTCATTACAGTTATCTTTACCTGGATTATATATAAAGTGATATGCGATTGTAGATATTGATCCAGCTATCTTTTCATTACTATTTTCATGATTATATACTTCAGTATTATCACCTTTTAATATATAGTAGAATTCATCATTATATATTACGTAATACTTATCTCCATCCATTATATAGATAGGTAAATCTACTTCTTCTGGAAGGGTATATATAAGTTTATCATCTTTATATAAAGAAGTACTTTCTTTAGTCTTTATATTTTTATCAAAAGGTATATATCTTTTAAATCTCTTTTCATATTCAGTAGGTTCTACACTTGGAGTACTATCTTCATAATATAAGTAATACTCTTTTTCTAAAGTTTCAATAGGAAAATATAAAGTATTTTCATTAATAGTAATATCTTTTAATTTTAAAGTAACATCTTCTCCTAATGTACCGCACTTTTTATATTCTTTATTTTCTAAGCAGTAAAGATTTGCTTCTTTATTAGTTTTAACGTAAGTACTATAGTTACCAGATACTGCCTGTATAAGTAAATGTACTTTAATAGTTTCTTCAGCAAGCATCTTTTCTTTATACTTAAGATACTTATAAGTAAAGAATCCTCCGCAAGATAAGACAATTAAAAGAAAACATATTACTATTATTACTTTAACTTTCTTTCCCATATTACCACCATAATAATTTTATCAAATATTTTGAAAGTTTACTAGATATATTTTTATGTAAAGTATTTAACATATAATACTTCTAACATTTCTTTTTTATATAAAATAATATATAATTATACTAGGTGATTATATGGCAAGGAAGAAAAATACTATAGAAGAAAATACTACTAACGAAGAATTAAAAGAATTCTTTGAAGAAGTACAAAAAGAAAAAGAAAAGTTAGAAGATGAAACTAAAGATGTAGAACTTGAAATTACTGAAGAAATAAAGCCAGTTGAAGTAAAAGAAGAAAAAAAAGAAAAGAAAGAAAGTAAATTTAAATCAGTACTCTTAGTACTAGCATTTATCTTTGCTTTAGGATATTACCTACTAAATATTAAAGATGTTTTTGATACAGTAGAATATGTTAAAAATATTTTAAATGCTTCCCTTGTTTTATTACTTCTATTTCTTATAGTAATAGCACTTCTTACTAGTAAAACAGCAAAAAGTGTATTTACTATTTTATCTTCCCTACTTTTAATAGCTATAGTTACTTTAAATATATTAGTAAATAAAGATATAATAAAACTTCCAGTAAATAAAGTACTAGAAAACTACGTTAATACTTCTTTTGCAAGTGCTATGAAAGAACTTGGAGAAAACAGTATTAAAGTTAATAGTAGTTATGAATATAGTGATAATGTTATTGAAGGAAATATTATTAGTCAGGATTTAAAAGAAGGGACTCTTCTTAAGAAAATAAAAGAAATTACATTTATAGTATCAAGTGGTCCAAGTTTAGATAAAGAAATGATTATTTCTTCTTGGACAGGAAGAACTTTAGATGAACTTCTAGAATATATTGATACAAATCATTTAAGTAATGTTACTTTAAACTTTGAAACAAGTAATGATTATGAAAAAGATATTATTATTAGTCAAAGTACTAAAGGAGAAATAAAAAGAAATACTAAAGTTACTTTTACTATTTCTCTAGGAAATGAAAACTCTTTAAAAGATATAGTACTAGATGATTTAGTAAATAAAACAGAATTTGATGCAACTCTATATTTAAAAAGAAATGCTATAAAATATGAAATAAGTTATGATTTTAGTAAAACTATTAAAAAAGGAAATGTAATTAGTTTTACTCCTAGTAAAGGTACTACTGTTAAACCTAAAAGTGATATAGTAAAACTTGTTATTTCTAAAGGTAAAGAAATAGAAGTACTTGATTTTGCAGGTAAGACTCAAGATGAAATAGTAAACTGGGCAGTAGATAATAATTTAAAAGTTACATTTAAAGAAAAATATAGTAATACAATTGAAAAAGATAAAGTTATTAGTCTAAATTATAAAGCAGGAGAAAAGATTGCGGAAGGAACTACAATAACTGTTACAACAAGTACTGGTAAGCTTTTAGTTCCAACCCTTAAGAATTCAGCAGAACTTAGATCTTGGGCTAGTCAGTATAATATATCTTATACTGAAAGATATGAATTTAATACTAAGGTAGCAAGAGGAGGAATAGTAAGTTTATCTATTCCATCAGGAAGTCCAATAGATCCAGAAAAAAATACACTTGATGTATTAATATCAAATGGTTCACCTATAAGTGTTCCAAACTTTGTAGGTAAATCTAAATCAACTATTCAAAGTGAATGTAATAAGAATAGTTTAAACTGTTCATTTGTTACAGCTGGATATAATAATGGTATGAATAAAGATACTGCATTAAGTCAAAATGTTCCTGCTGGAAGACAAGTAGTAGCAGGTACTTACATTACAATTACTTTAACAAAAGGTACTCCTAGATCTGAATCAGTATTAATTCAAGATACTTGGTTAGGACACTCTCCTCAAGAAACAATTAATACTATTAAGAAAAACTTATCTTCAGTACTAAGTGATGTTAACTTCGTATTTGAAATAAGAGCACATAATACACAAGGTTCTGGTTTAATACATGAATCCTCTCCTATTCAAGCTGGAGAAAGATTTACTATTACACAAGGACAAACTTATAAAATAATAGTAGTTGAATAAAAGGATACATAAGTATCCTTTTTAAGTGCATAAAAAAACGTTACTAATGTAACGCTTTTATTATTTAGCTTCTTCTAAAGCAGTATTTACTGCATTAACAAGTGCATCAATTTTAATTGTAACTCCTGATACAGTATCAGTTGTACTATCATCTTTTAAAGTAATAAAGTCAGTACCATTATGTTCTACGATAGCTTTTTCAAGTTTTTCTACTTGAACATACCATTCACCTGAAGCAGATGGATTGTATTTAACCATATTGTAATCATCTTTTAAAGCTTTTTTAGTTGTTTCAGTTCCATCTGATGTTTTATATGTAGTATCTAAATAAACTGATTCAATATTACCTTTCTTATTGATTACAACTTTTGCAGAAGCAATATTTCCTTCATTGTTATATGGGTCTACTACTTCAGCACTCCAAGTACCTTCTTTATATTTGCCAGCTTTTTCACATCCAGTTAAAGATACTAAAAAAACTAAGGCTAATAAAACTGTAAAAACTTTTTTCATTTTCGTATCCTCCTATTAATAATTGTATCAAATCATATTATATATTTCAATAAAAAAGATAGTATTTTACACTATCTTATAAATACATATGCTAAATATACTGCATATAAAGAAAGTAAAAAGATACCCTCTTTTTTACTAATATTTCTATTTTTTAATATAAGTATATAAACAATAATTGTTACTATAAACATAAATATAATATCTACAAGTGATTCAGTAGTAAATACTACTGGAGATATTACTGCTGATAAAGCAAGTACAAATAGTAAGTTAAAGATATTAGATCCTACTACATTACCTATTGCTAAATCAGTTTCACCTTTTTTAACAGCAACTAGTGATGTTATAAGTTCTGGTAAACTTGTACCTATATCTATTAAAGATATAGTAACAACGCTATGACTTATATTAAACATTTCTGCTATATCTTGAGCATTTTTTACTACCATATCACTACCTATAATAATACCTGCTAAACCAAATATTACAAATAAGAATGATGATATCTTCATTTTCTCTTTTTTCTTCTTTTTAACTGGTTTATGATTACTTAGTACATCATTTATTAATGTATAAACATATGCACATAAGAAACCAAGAAGTAGTAATCCGGAAGTTCTACTTATAAAGCTAGATCCTTGATAAAATCTCGTAGAACCAGCTAGTAATACTATTAATGCTGCAAAAATAGCATAAACATAATCTCTAGTTACTACTTTTTCTTTAGTAACTAGCTTACCTGCTACTCCGCATACTCCAAGTACTAGTAGTAAGTTACATATATTAGATCCTATAGCATTACTTATTACTATAGCATTATCTCCTTTTAGTGATGCTGTAATACTTATTGCAGCTTCTGGAGCACTAGTTCCAAACGATACAATAGTAAGTCCTATAATAAGTGTTGGTATACCAAGAGCTTTAGCAATATCACTACATCCATCTACGAAATAATCAGCACTTTTTACTAGTAAAACAAGTCCAATAATAACTAATAGAAAACTCATATCAACACCACCACTACTATAAGATGAGTATAACACAAAAAGAAACTGATATCAATTGACTTAAAATATTCTCTATATTATAATTTTACATAGAGGCGAGATTATGAAAGATAATAATAAAAAGAAAAAGAAATTTAAAATAAATGGTCAAAAAATAGCAGTTTTATTTATGTTAATTGCAACTATTGCCTTATTTATTTCATCTATAGTATCCGGCTTAGTTCAAGCTGGATAACGAAAAAACCACTTTCTAGTGGTTTTTTATTTTAATCTTTTTCTTACATTTGTAACCATTACAATATCATATACTCCAGATACAAATAATATTAATCCAAATACTCTTATTAAAAGTTCAAGAGATCCTAGTGGATTAAATATTAATACTATACCTAAAGCAAGAAGTACTATTGTAACAATTAAATTACTTATCCATACAGTAGATTTTAAATCTTTAATAGCAAGTAAGTCTCCTAATTTACCTACCGCATTAATAATAACAAAGATACCTGCTACAAAAGGAATTATACTTGCAATAAATGTTGGATTCATAAATAAATAAATTCCAAATAAGAAGAATAATACTCCTATAACAAGATTAAATACACGTGCTCTATTTTCTAAATAAGAATACATTTGTATTGACCCTATAAATAAGCATATAGCCCCTATAAAGTATCCAAATGAACTATTTACCATTCCAGGTATAATCATCATTATAAGGCCTATTACAACGTATATAAAAGACGAAGCACTATAACTATTAATAACTCTATTATTCATATTCTACCTCCACTCTAAATATAGTATAACACAAAAAAAGAAGATTACTCTTCTTTTTTAATAATTACTTTTAGTACTAACAGCGCACTGTTTTTCAAGTAGTGATCTTTCAGTAAGAATTTTCTCTGCAGTAAGTAAATTAGTATAAGCATTTTCTACGTATACTAAAAGTTCTTTACCGCTTTCAGTAAGTTCTGTTCCTGATAGATTTCTTAGAAATAATTTAGTATTTAAAGATTCTTCTAACTTCTTTAAAGACTTGCTAATAGCAGGTTGTGATACATAAAGTTTCTTTGATGCAGCAGAAATACTACCTTCCTTAGCAACATAATAAAATACGCGATATAAATTTAAATTTACCCAGTCTGCAGTTTCAATCATTACATTCACCTACTTCATTATTAATTAATTTCGTTGAAACTTATTATAGCATAATAATTATTTTTTACAACAAAAAAATTCATTATTTTTTAAATGAATTTTTTTATTATACCTTTACTAAATTTTTGATTCATTTCATAGTAATATTTCCCAGTATCTGTAAGTGATACATCGTAACTACTAAGTCTTTCTTTTAATAGTTCTAATATATCTAATTCCATAAGAATTTTAAAGTAATTTAAAGAGTCAGGATGCTTTTCTATAAAGTCATATAAGTTTTTAGACGGATACTGATGACGTTCTAAAGTATCATGAATTCTAATATTTTCAATACAGCTAGTATACTCTTTAAATACTTCAGTAGGATTATCAAGTGAAAAAGGTTCAAAGTTATTATTAAAAGATTTACTGTAATCATATATAGGAGCAAGTTTACAAGTATTAAAATCATCTCTACTACATACCATTATGTTAACATGTCCCCTATCTCTTTGTCTCATAAATATATCAAGAGATATTAATTTTAGTATATTTTGATAATCACTTTCTAAATGAAAGTAATCCATAAACTCTCTTACATTTTTATCATAAGGAGGATTCTTTCTATTACAAATAAGTGCTCTATTAGCAGAGTCTAAATCAAATAAATTAGAATATTCTAAACCTTTTTCTTTAAAATCAGGAGAAATAACCGCATATTCTTCTCCGATATTAACAGGTTCATAATTTGCAGTAGAAAGATTAAGTTTCTTAGCAAGTTCTTCACCTACTAGTTCATTAAAATTCCAAACATATTTTACAAAGTAGTACTTACCATCTATATAAGCATTTCGATACCCACTTAAATCTTTATACTCTATTTTCTTAATAAAACTATTATCTTTTAAAGACTTATGAAAAAAATCATCCATATCCAAAACCTCTTAAGTAAATTATAACATTTACAAAGAAAAAAGCTACAAAATTGTAGCTTAGAATCCTCTATTTCTTAGTGATGAAGAGAAGTAAGAATCATCATCGTCATCGCCAGTAACATCATCAACTGTTAAAGTTTCGATTTTAGCATGACTTGGAGTAACTTGTTTACCTCCATTTAATTTTCTTTCTGTATCTTCAAATCCTGTTGCAATAACTGTAACAATGATTTCATCATTTAAATTTTCATTAATAACTGCACCAAAGATAGTATTGATATCTCCTCCAGCACTAGTTCTAATAACTTCAGCAGCTTCTTCAACTTCAAATAAAGCTAAGTTTGCTCCACCTGTTACGTTGATAATTGCATCAGTTGCTCCTTCAATACTAGTTTCAAGTAGTGGTGAAGAGATAGCTTGTTTAGCAGCTTCAGTAGCTCTTCCATCTCCTACTCCAATACCAATACCGATTAAAGCTTTACCACGGTCTTTCATAACAGTCTTAACGTCAGCAAAGTCTAGGTTGATTAATCCAGCTACAGCAATTAAGTCTGAGATAGATTGAACACCACGTCTTAGTACGTTATCAACTTCTTTGAATGATTCAAGAAGTGGAGTTGTTTTATCAATAATTTCTCTTAATTTATCATTTGGAATAACTATTAAAGTATCTACATGTTTTTTAAGTTCTTCTAATCCTTCTTGAGCATGTACCATTCTTTTTCTTCCTTCAAATGAGAATGGTTTAGTAACAATACCTACAGTAAGTGCACCAAGGTCTTGAGAGATTTCAGCTATTACTGGAGCAGCTCCAGTACCAGTTCCTCCACCCATACCACAAGTAACAAAAACCATATCAGCTCCATCTAAAGCTTTTTCAATTTCAGCCTTAGATTCTAAAGCAGCTTCTTTACCAATATCAGGATTAGCTCCTGCACCAAGTCCATTAGTTAACTTAGCACCAATTTGAATTTTAGTTTCAGCCTTAGATTGATTTAAAACTTGTAAATCAGTATTAGCAACGATAAATTCTACACCTTGAACACCAGATTCAATCATACGGTTAACAGCATTATTACCACCGCCACCAACACCTATAACTTTAATCTTTGCTAATTGATCCATTTCTAAACCTAACATAAATAAATTTCCTCCTTATTCGCCAAAAAAGTATTGTGTAACTATTCCAATCTTTGATTCACTTACTAAATTAGCGCTATTTCTTTTCGCAGATGATAATTCCTCGCAATCTTTAGGACTTATCATTGAATAACTTTTTCCTTTTAATTTTAATTTGTTTATAAAATAAATTATATTCCCTAAAGCAACCGAATAAGAATTTTTACGACATCCCACTATATCGATTCTTCCTACATGTGCTTTTTTACCAAAATTTTCATTTAAAATATAATCAAAATGATCCATGTCACTAGTACCACCAGTAAACAATATATAGTCTACATCACAATCTAGTAGATTTGCAAGTTCTTTTTTAACTAAATCCATTATTTCATTTAACCTGTTTTCAATTAATTCACTTACTTCAAATTGATTAATTTTAATATTTTCTTCATTTTCATTTCTTGTTTCAAAGAAATCATTAACACTTGCATATTTCTTAGAAGCAAATGCAAATTTTTCTTTAATCTTTTTAGCTTCTTTAGGACTAATCTTATATGCAAATGATATATCGTTATCTAGAATAGTACTTCCTACTCCTATAATAGAGTTTTTAACGATTATACCCTTATTATACACCGAAACAGTTGTTGTTTCACTTCCGATATCAACAATTGCTCCTACAGATTCATCTATTCCTTTACTTTGGAATGTATTAACATTACCAATACCATCTATCATGATATCAACAACATCTATTCCAACATTTTTCATAATAGCTAAAACAGAATAAACATTTTTCTTTGGTGTAGAAATCATAATAGCTCTTGTAGAAATAACATTACCTACTTTACCAAATGGTTTTGTTGTTGTTACGCCATCAATTTTAAAATCAATTGGAATAATTGTTACCATTTCTTCATCAGCAGATAACTTACTTTCTCTTACTGTTGCAAGTAGTTCTACTATTTCTTCACTACGAACTTTATGTTCTTCATTAACAATATTAATAGCTCCTTTTAAATAATTAAAATTAGCTGAATATGCAGGTATATTAACTATTGCTTTATCAATACCAATACCTAGCATAGATTCTACTTTTGAAATAGCTTCTCCTACTGATTCACATGCTGCTTCACTATTTGTAATTACACCACGTTTAATTCCTCTAGATTTAACAGAAGATGATGCTAAAACATTAAGTTTATTATCTGATAATTCACATACTACAACTTTAATATTACTTGAACCAATATCAATGCTTGTAAATACATTTTTCAAAATATCATCTCCTATAATCTATATACAATTATACTATAAAAATTATAAAAGTAAAAGAGAAAACAAAAAAAAGTTCTTATTAGAACTTAGTTTTGAAGGATTTGAAAATATTCACCTGAATTTAAGTATAATACCCCTTTTTTGTTATTAAAAGTCTTAACAATTTCATTATAATTATTAAGTGATGAAAATCTTAAAACAGTTATATAAACATAGTTACCATCATTCATAGTTAGAAGGATTCTTTCAGTATCTACATTATCAGGATCAAACTTTATTTCTGATATCTTATTAAAGACATTTTTATTGAGTTTTAAAAGTGCTTCTATAAGACCATCTAGTACTTCTTCATCCATATTATTTGTAAGTGTAGGAAGATCAAATTTCTTATCTATTTCCTTTTTATCACTTAGTATTGTTTTACCAGTATTAGCATTAAATAATACTGGGGTATTTTCAGTAATATTTATATATACTCTTGTAAAATATTTCTTTTTAACTTTAGCTTTTTTTATTAAAGGATCTTCTTCTAAACGTTTTTCTATTTTGAAATTTAAACTACTAGTAATACTAGGATAATTTTCTAGTCCGGCTTTTTTAATAATCTCCCAATCACTATATAAAGTATTACCACTTATATAGATATTAGTTATATTCATAGAGAAAAATTTATATATACCAAAACCTATTAAGTATAAAACAATAAGTGCTAGTATTACAGCAGGCATCTTTATTTTAAAACGTTTTTTCTTTACTTTTTCGTATACGACTCTTTTTTCCGTACGATAATTCTTTTTTTTAGAAGAATCCTTCATAAAATCACCATTATTCTACAAATTCTTGTTCAATTTTAAGCTCTATTCCATACTTTTCTTTTACTTTTTCTTGGATCTCTAAGATAAGTTTTTTGATATCTTCTGCTTTAGCAGATCCAGTATTAATTACGAAGTTAGCATGTTTAGTACTAACCATTGCCCCACCTATTTTTTTACCTTTATATCCTAAATCTTCTATTAGTTTTCCAGCAAAATTATTATCCGGATTTCTAAATACCGAACCAGCTGAAGGATATTCTAAAGGTTGTGATTCTAATCTTCTTTTCTTACGATCATTTATAACTTCAAGAATTGATTCCTTCTTACCACGATATAACTTATATGTTACTTCTAAACATATATATCCAGGATTCTTTTGAATAAATGATGTACGATAATGAAAGTCCATTTCTTTATTAGAAAATGTTTTTACTTCTCCTTCTGGAGTAAGTACTTTAACACTTTTCACAATATATCCCATATCGCTTTTGTAAGCTCCAGCATTCATATAGATTGCACCACCTACAGTACCAGGAATACCACTTGCAAACTCTATACCAGCTAAACTATTTTTAGCAGCTACCATACATAGTTTTATTAAGTTATATCCTGCTCCTACAGTAATAGTAGTACCTTTTATATCTATATTATTAAAATCATCTAATTTAATTAAAATACCATCATATAAACCATCAGGAAATATTAAGTTAGAACCATTACCAAGTACTTTATATTTAACATCATTCTTCTTAATATAATCCATTAATTTAATAAGAGATTTAATGTCTTTAGGAATAACAAGTACTCTTCCTGTTCCCCCTACTTTATATGTAGTATATTTCTTTAAATCAATGTTCTCTATAATTTTACCAACTTTAAGTTGTTTTAATTCTTTAACTTTTACCATATTTATTACCTATCTATTAATTTCTTTAGATTTTCATATATTACAGTTGCACTTTTACCATTATCAAATTTAGATAGATTATTTATCATATCTTGTCTTTTCTTATCATTACCAAGTATTTCATCAATACTCTTAGCTAAAACTTTAGTATTAAAATCTTTTTCAAGTATTACCATAGAAGCATTTCCTTCTTTTAAATCTACGGCATTTTTATATTGATGATTATTTGGTACATAAGGACTAGGTACTAAAATACTAGGTATTTTAAGTGCTACTATTTCACTTATTGTAGATGCTCCAGCTCTAGATACAACTAAATCAGTATTCTTCATTAATCTAGTCATATTTTCTATATAAGGATATATTTTTACATTACTTGGTAAAGAATATTTTTTTGCATCTTCATACATATCTTTACCAGTTACTACTGCCATTTCATAATCTTTATCTTTAAAGATATCCGCATCTTTTAAAATAAGATTATTCATTGAACTAGATCCTTGTGATCCCATTACTACAAGAACTAGTTTTTTATCTTTAGATAAACCATATTCTTCTTTAGAAATAGGTTTTACTTTTAAAGCATCTTCACTTACTGGATTACCAGTAAATACTACCTTATCACTTGGAAAATCCTTCATAGAACTTTTAAAAGACACTCCTATTAAATCAGCATATTTAACAAGTGCTAAATTGGCTTTACCAGCCACACTATTTTGTTCATGAACAAATGTCTTTATACCAAGTTTATGTGCTGATTTTATAACTGGATATGTAATATATCCACCTACTCCAATAACAACATCTGGTTTAAAATCTTTTATTAATTTCTTACATCTTTTTTCTGCTTTGATAAGACAAATAAGTGTTTTAAAATTCTTAAAGATATGTTTACGATTAAACCCATACATTTCAACCATTTCAAAAGGTATTCCTCTTTTAGGAACAATATCCTTTTCCATACGGTTATGAGTTCCTATATATAAAAACTGGCTATCAGGTTCTAATTCTTTTATTTTGTTTACTATAGCAAGTGCTGGATAAATATGTCCTCCAGTACCGCCGGCACTAATAACTACTTTCATCTTATCACCATAATAATTATACCATAAAAAAAGAGGTCTAAAAACCTCTTTTTACTTAAATAATATAATAACTAGTAATCCTACTATTAGGCAGTATACTGAGAAATACATAAGTTTACCATTTTTAACAATATTTCTAAATATCTTAGTAAAGATATAAGTAAATATAAAGGCCATTAATGTAGCAAGTAAATAGTATAACCATAGAGTACTACTAATTGATATTTCAAGTAAATCTTTTACGCCTAAAATACTAGTTGCAATACTAATAGGAATATAAAGGATAAATGAGAAATTAAATGCATCTTCTCTTCTTAATCCTTGGAACATAGATCCTACTATAGTAGAACCACTTCTACTAATACCAGGAATAAGTGCTACCATTTGATATAAACCTATTACTAAAGCTGATTTAAAGGACATTTTTTTAGCGTTTTTAGTACCTTTAAAGTCTTTTATTAAATATAAGAATAACGCAGTTACACAAAGCATTAAACCTATAAATTTAACGTTTTCTTCTAATTTATCTAATAATCCTAGTTTAGTAACAATAATACCAGCTATTCCAGCAGGAATAGTAGCAATTACTATAAGCCAGCAATATCTAAAGTTAATAAAGTTTTCTTTAGATCTATCCTTATTAAATAAATAAGTAAAAAATGATTTAACAAGACTAACAATATCTTTCCAAAAGATAATAACAATAGCAAGTAAACTACCAAAATTAGTCATTGTTGCAAATGTTTCAAAATCAACATTAAAGTTAACAGAAACTTTTTCTAAAATAGTTTTAATTATAAGTAGATGCCCACTACTAGATACCGGAATAGGTTCAGTAATACCTTGCACTATTCCTAAAAAGATATATTTAATTATATTTATCATATAAACCCTCCTATCCTAACCAGTTTACTGTCGTATCAGTTGCTCCCCAAGGAGAGCCAGATATTGAACCTTTCTTTCTATTTACATTTATTGTGGCATTTTTTGTACCATAGAAACAATTTTTATTTATTTTAGATACTTTAGAACCTATTGTTATATTTTTAAGAGACCCTTTATTATAAAATGCTCTTTGATCAAGTGCTGTGACATTATCAGGAATTACAAGTGATGTTAATTTGTGATTCTTGAAAGCATCTTTACCAATTGTTTTAAGACCATTTCCGAGTGTTAAACTAGTTAATTCATAGCCAATATCATCCCAGAATGCTCCATCTTCTATAGTAGTTATATTATCTGGAATAACTAAATTTTTAATACTATGATTATAGAATGATGAATCAGTAATAGTTTTTAAGCCTGATCCAATAGTTAAATTTTCAAGCGCTAAACATCCCGAAAAAGCATGGCCTCCTAAGGACTTAAGACTATTAGGTAATACAACTTTTTTTAGGTTTATAAGTTTATAAAATGCAAAATTGTCAATACTTTCAAGCCCTTCATTCAAGTCCAGTGTCTTCAAATTTGAAGCTTGGACAAAGGCATTATATTCAATCGTTTTAACTGAACCAGGTATTCTAACTGATTCAATGGATGTATCTTTATAAAAAGCATTATCTTTTATAAGTTCAACACCATCTTTTATTTCTAAATTGGTTAATGCTTTATTTTCACAAAATGCACAATGACCAATTGTCTTTACAGATCCAGGTATAATTAAATTTTTAAATGCACCAAGTGTAAATGCTTGAAATCCAATTTCTTCTATTCCATCATGAAGAACCAGATTTGTAATTGTGGAAGTATTATCTCTACTATTAACGAATGAATTTTTACCTATTTTTTTAACAGTTCCTGCTATTTCAACATTAACCGAATGGTTATTTGAAAAAGAATCTTGCCCTATAAATTCGATACCGTTTGGAATAACGATATTTGTTAAAGAATTGGATTCAAATGCGCCATATGGAATCTTTTTAACTTTTCCATATACAATATTATCTAAATGATTTATAGAAAAAGATGCAAATCCAATATGATTAACATTCTTTAAGTCAAGACTTCCTGACAATGAACTAGAAGCAAAAGCTTTTGAGCCAATATATTCGAGTGATTCAGGTAAATCAAGACTTCCTAAAGTATTAGCCGCAAAAGCATTAGGTTCAATTTTTTTAACATAATCACCTAGATTTAAGGATTTAAGATTAGAATTATATGCAGCACCAAATGGAATTGTAGTTAAATACTTAGCACGTGAAAAATCTATACTATCTATTTCATTTATGGAAAGATCACGTTCCGAATAATCGTATGTGAAATAGCAAAATAAATATCCGTCCCCATCTTCCATTTTATAATAACCAGTTTTTTCTACTAAAGAATCGGAATTCTCAGCGGTATAACAATTTGTTTTAGCAAGTTTAGTTCCTTTATAATTAATAATATAGGTAGTTAAGTCATCATTATACTCTATATCCGGGTCATAAATTTCATCATGACCATAATAATCATCTTCATCTTCAAAGATTCTTACTGCTATAAATCTATCTTTATCAAGGAATGTTAATTTTGCAAGTTCGGTTACTTTTTCTCCATTAATTGTACTAGGTATTATTATATCTCTAGAACATGTTTCATCTTCAAATTTATATCCTGTTATAGTAACTCCTGTACTATTAGGTTCGTATGTAAAGCATGAGTTTTCTCCTCTTACATTAATTGGATCACTATAGTAGTCCTTTAGCTGCTGAGGCTCTTCACCATTAGTGTATGCTTTTGCTCTTGAACTTTCAAATGGTTTTACTGAATGAATTGTTCCTGTTTCATCACTAGCAATTAGTGATATCCTGCAGTCTTCATCTATATCCATTATTCCCGAATAAGGAATATCTCCTGTTACATCTATATCTAAATCTTTTATTTTACCTTCTTCGATATAGTATCTTTTACCACCTATTGTTTTTCCATTTAAAACTTCAGTATTACATGTTGATTTAACATGTTCAACTAAATTATTAGATGATGTTTCAAATGCTTCTTTTTTAGATGCTTCTACAACCGAAGAAATACTTGGCATTGCTATTAAAAGTATAATGCCAAGTATTAATATAATTGCTAGAAGTTCTATTAATGTAAAACCTTTGTTGTTTTTCATATATATCCCTCTATTTTGCCCAGTTTACTGTTGTAGATGTTGCTCCCCAAGGAGAACCTGTTACACTTCCTTCTGGTTTATTTATATTTATTGTTGCGGATGTAATGTTTTTAAATGCATTAGATCCTATTTTAGTAATATTAGATCCAATATTAAATGTTTTAATATTAGGACTTTCTGTAAATGCAGTTACACCTATTTCTTTTACACTATTTGGTAGTGTAAGTGTATTAACATTAAATGATTTATTAAATGCATTTTTACCTATATATTCAAGCCCTTCATTAAATGTTACTTTCTTAATTGAAGTATATCTACATTTAAATCCTCCTTCTTCAATTCTCTTAATACTACCTGGAATTGTAAGTGAACTAATACGAGAATTATAGAATGCACTTTTTGGTATTACAGTAAGTTTATTACTTAAAGTTAATGAAGAAAGTTCTCTACATCCATAGAAAGCTCCTTCACCTAAAGAGGTTAATGTATTAGGAAGTTTAACTCCAGTTAATACTGCATCATTTTGGAATGCCCAACCTCCTATTTCTTCAAGTCCACTATTAAGTGTTAATGTTTTTAAAAGTGTATTATTGAAGAATGCACCATCACCAATTATCTTAACAGAACTTGGAATTGTAAGCGAAGTAATATTTGTAGTAGCAAATGCTCCCATTTTTATTTCTTCTATACCACTACCAAGTGTAATTTTAGTAATAGTTGGAACTCCCATTTGATTTTCAAAAGCAGATTCTCCGATTACTTTAACAGATCCAGCAATTGTTACTGTATCAGTATTACTATCTGCAAAAGATAATCCTCCAATTCCTGTTACAGTACTAGGAATAACAATATTTGTTAAAGTATTATCTTGGAAAGCCATCTTTGGAATATAACTAACATTACCAAAATTAATTGAATCAATTGAATTTGAATTAAATGCACCCTGACCTATTTTTTCAACTTTATTTAAATCAAGACTTGATAAATCATTATCAAGGAATGCAACTCCTCCTATTTCTTTTACATTATCTGGAATTTCAAGTTCAGTAATTGAATTATATCCAAAAGCACTACCACCTATTTTAGTAATATAATTACCTATCTTAATACTTGTTAGACCTATACGATGAGCAAGCCCAAAAGGTATTTCAGTTAAATATTTAGCGCGTGAAAAATCAATGCTGTTTAAAGATACATTACCTTCATCACTACTCTTATTTATAGTGAATAAGCAGAAGTCATATCCATCACCATCTTGTTTATCATACTTACCTTCTGTTTCAAATACAATTGTGCTGCCTACATAACATGTAGTTTTTTTAACAAAAGAACCTTTATTATATACAGCTAAATTGTATTCAATAGAATCACTATCTTCAAAACTAGGTAAATCATCACTATCTACATCTAAAACCATCATACTACCTGAACGGCTAAGACTATAAGGTCCTTTTGGTATTGATGTTCTCATAACGAAGAATTTTTCTTTATCTACAAAAGCAAACTGTTTTAACTCAGTAACATTATTTCCTCCAATACTTGTAGGAATAATTACATCTTTAGAACAAGATTCATTTTCAAATTTATATCCAGTAATAGTAACTCCTGTACTATTTCTTTTATATAAGAAACATGTATCAGTAGGACTTTCATTTATAGGTAAATTATTATATCTTTCAAGTTCTTCAGATTCTTCACCTATTTTATATGTCTTAGCTTTAGAAGAATCATAATCTTTTACAGCATAATATTTTTCTTCTTTATCTTCAACATATAAAGCTACCTGACAATCATCATTAATAGTAATAGTCCCACTATTTGGTATTTCACCATCATAAGATATATCAAGGCCATCTATCTTACCATCATTAATAGTGTATACTCCTGATAAGTTTTTGCCAGTAGAAGCATAAGTATTACATGTTGATTTAACATTACTAGATAAGTTATTTGAAGTAGTTTCAAAAGCTTCCTTTTTAGAAGCTTCAACAACTGAATTAATACTAGGAATTGCTATTAAAGCTATAATTCCAAGTATTAATATGATTGCTAAGAGTTCTATTAAGGTAAATCCTTTGTTTTTCTTCTTAGTAAGTATTTTCATTTATATCACCCTTTCGATTCTTAGGTTCTATCTCTATTTATATACATTATACCATTATTTATAATATAATCACTATTATTTATCCAAGCCAGTTTACTGTTGTAGATGTTGCTCCCCAAGGAGAATTTGCAACTGAACCACTAGCTTTATTTATATTAATTGTTGCACCAGTAACCGAAGTAAATGCTGTATTATGAATAGTTTTAATACCACTTCCAATATTAACTGTTTTTATACTCTTACTTCTAAATGCACCTTCACTTATTTCTTCAACATTATCAGGAATATTAATAGTATCAGATTTTATCTGATCAAACGCATATTTTCCAATTGTTTTTAAACCGCTTCCAATTGTAAGAGTATGACTACTTCCTAGTGGAGAACCAAAAGCCCAGCTGCTAATTGATGTTACACTATCAGGTATTACAATATTTGTTAATCTATTATGATTAAATGCATATTCACCAATTGTTTCAACACCGCTTCCAAGGTTTAATGTTGAAGCGTTACAGTTATTAAATGCATAACCACTTATTGTCTTAACACTATTTGGGATATTAATTGTTCCAATACTATTATCATTATTAAACGCATAATATCCAATGGATTCAAGTCCTTCATTTAGAACAAGATTTGATAGTACACCACATCCAGCAAATGCAGTTCGACTTATTGTTTTTACTGAACCAGGAATATTTAAAGAAGTAAGATTACATTGTCCAAACGCACGATACCCGATGAATTCTACTCCGTTATCTAAAACAAGAGAAGTAAGATAGTTGTCATTTCTATTATCTCCATTATAAAATGCATCTGAACTTATTCTTTTAACAGAACCAGGGATATGTGCATACTGAATTTTATTATTATAAAATGAAGATGAGCCAACTGCGGTTACAGTGTTAGGTAAATCAACTCTTGGAATTAAATTAACAGCAAAAGTAAAATGTTCAACTCTATTTATTATACCAAACTTTATATCATCAATTTGATTATGATAAAAAGCATCTGGTCCAACCTTTTCAACGTTTTTTAAATCAAGAGATGTTATATTATTATTAAAAAATGCATCTCCACCAATAATTTTCAAATTATTAGATATATCAATAGAAGTAATACTATTTGCATTAGTATTAGTTTTACCGTTTGATTTAAAAGCACCAGCTCCTATTTTTGTAATGTAATTACCAATTTTAATACTAGTTAATCCCATGTTAGCAGCAACACCTCTTGGTATTTCTGTTAAATACTTAGCATGAGAAAAGTCTATACTATTTAGTGTATATGGATAAGTTACTGAATTAGTAGTATTTGCTGAAGGCTGACAAAAAAGATATTCATCATCTAAAGTGTGATTATAGTCTGCACCTTCTGAATGTAAGGTTCCGGATGAATCAGAACAAGTATATCCAGTTATTTCTGTACCTTTTTTAAGAATAAGAAGTGTTATTTTATTATCATCTTTTGTAATTGTATCTTTATCATATTTAAGATAATCCATAGATACCTTTCCATCAGTATACTCAATATAATATGAATAATAAATAATTGATTCTGGATCTATAAAAGCAAATTCTTTTATAGCAGTAACATTTTTACCACCTATTGATGTTGGTATAACTACATCTTTAGAACATGATTCATCTTCATGTTTATATCCTGTTATTGTTACTCCTGTACTATTGTTTTCATATAAGAAACATGAATTATTTTGAGGAGCATATATAGGAATTTCACTATTATTTATTAATGAATCATTTACTGTTCCTTTATCATAGATTTCTACTCTTTCATCTTTAAAATCCTTGTATGCTACGTAGTTACCTGAATCATCTTCAGCATATATAGATACTTCACATTTTTCATTTATAGAGATAAATCCTGATTTAGGGAGTTTACCTGTAACTTCAAGTTTTAATCCCACTACTTCATTATCTACGATATCGTAAGTTTTAGCTTCAACTTGTCCTGATATCATAAGAGTTTGACAGTTAGTACTTGCTCCTTTAGCAATATTATCTGAAGATACTCTAAATGCTTCTTTCTTAGATTGGTTTATTACACTATTAACACTAGGTATTGCTATTAGTGCAATAATACCAAGAATAAGTATTACAGCAAGTAATTCTATTAAAGTAAATCCATTTGTATTCTTACGTATTTTCATATTACCACCTATTATAATTCTAACACATTTTACATAATAAAAAAAGTAATTTATTTGACAAATTAAAGAAGAAAACTTTATAATGAATTTAAGATTTAATAGTAGAAAGGAGCACTTAAATCTAGCGCCAGGCCTATTTGGTGACGAGGTTAGTAATTATCGAAATATTCGGCGGGTATTACTACGGGGAGAAGTTCTCGATAGATATATTTACAAAAAACAAAATCAAAATTGTAACAAAAGAATATATCACACTTTGCATATTTAAGGAGGATTTTTTAATAATGTGCGGAATAATTGGATATGTAGGTAAAAAAGACTGTTTAAAAGTATTAATTAATGGTCTTGAAAAGTTAGAATACCGTGGATATGATTCAGCAGGAGTAGCCTACATCAAAAACAAAAAGATTGAAATTATTAAAGAAGAAGGAAAAATTGTTAATTTAAAAAAGAAAATTAATTTTAAAATAGATTCAAATTTAGGTATAGGACATACTAGATGGGCTACTCATGGTAAACCAAATTATGTTAATAGTCATCCACATAGAGTTGGAAAAATTACTATTGTACATAATGGTATTATTGAAAACTATCTAGAACTTAAAAAAGAATTAATTAAAAATGGATATAGTTTTAAAAGTGATACTGATACTGAAGTAGCATGTGCCCTTTTAGATTATATTTATAAAGAAACTCATAGTATAGAGCAAACACTAGCTATCTTTAAAGATAAAGCTGAGGGAGCTTATGCTATAGGTTTAATATGTGATGATAATTTAGATTACTTATATGCTGTTAAAAAGGATAGTCCCCTAATAATAGCACTAGGTAAAGAAGAAAACTATATAGCAAGTGATGTACCAGCAATACTTGAGTACACTAATAAATACATTACTTTAGAAGATGGTGAATTTGCTAAAATATCAAATGATAAAGTAATAGTATTTGATAAAGATGCCGAAATAGTTAAAAAAGAAATAAAAGTATATGATGGTAAATCTGGTGATTTAAATAAAAATGGATTTGAACACTATATGCTTAAAGAAATATATGAAGAAGTAGAAGTTGTAAAACAAGTTACTAATGATTATATAAAAGATGGTATTAAATCACTTACTAGTAATATGCCTAAACTAGGTAATTATGAAAGAATTGATATAGTAGCATGTGGTAGCGCTTACCACGCCGGATTAGTAGGTAAATCTTTAATAGAAGGATATGCTAATATACCAGTAAATGTTGAATTAGCAAGTGAATATAGATATAAGAAGTTATTCTTAAATAAGAATGTACTTGTCATACTAATATCTCAGTCAGGAGAAACTGCTGATACTTTAGCAGCACTTAAAATTGCTAAGGAAAAAGGAGCACATACTCTAGGAATAATAAATGTAGTTGGTAGTTCTATTGCAAGATATTCTGATGATGTTTTATACACTAAAGCAGGAGCAGAAATAGCCGTAGCAACAACAAAAGCTTATACAGCCCAAATTACAATGCTAGGTCTATTAGCACTTAATCTAGCTTATAAGAATAAAGAAATGACTGAAAAAGAAGTATTAGAAGCTTTAGATGAAGCTAAAAAACTTCCTACTAATATTCAGTCAGTACTTAATGAAGCTGACTTCTATAAAACTATAGCAAGAAAAATATTTAAACATAATGATGTATTTTTTATTGGAAGACTTACTGATTATGCTTTAGCCCTAGAAGGATCACTTAAATTAAAAGAAATAGCATATGTTAATTCACAAGGCTATGCAGCCGGTGAATTAAAACATGGTACTATTTCTCTAATTGAAAAGAATACTCCAGTATTTGGTATAGTAACTGATACAAATATTGCTAGTAAAACACTAAGTAATATGAAAGAATGTAAGTCTAGAGGAGCAAACATAATTGCCCTAGTCTCAAATGATTTAAAACTAGATAAAGAAATATATGATACTTTAATAGAAGTACCTAAAGTAAGCCCTATATTCCAAGGAGTACTTACTGTAATACCACTACAACTTATTTCATACGAAGTAGCAAAATTAAGAAAATGTAATATAGATAAACCTAAGAATTTAGCTAAATCTGTTACAGTAGAATAAAAAAGAGAAAATATTTTTTCTCTTTTTATTTTGCAGATAATGTTATAAATGAAACTGCATGAATACATAGGAATATACCTAGTATTAAAGATATAGTTGATCCAGATAAAATCATAAGTACACCTGCTACTAAACCGATAACTGCAGCAGAGAATGCTTGTTTCTTAGAAAGTGATACTGCTAGTGCTAATAAGATTAATCTAACTATTCTAAGACCTACATAAGTTATAGCAACATTTTGAACTACATCAACTATTATACCTATAATAGTAATTACAAACATTAATTCAAAATCTCTTTGTAGGTACCAAGCCATCTTTTCTTTTTTACTTATGTTCTTCGTTTTGCTCATCTTTCTTTTCCTCCTTTTCTAAAGCAATATAATATTTTTTATAGTTAAATGTATTATTTTCCATCATTTCATTAGGTACTTTTATAAGGAGTTTATCGATACTTTCAGTATCTACTTTAGATTTCTTACCATCTTCATCATATGTATAAAAATAAAGATGAACATCTTCTTTTTTAAGTGCATCTATCTCACTAGGAATCTCATTTAACTTAGATAAAGTATTAAATAAGTAGCTTTGCTCTCCTACGACCTTATTATCCTTATCTACAAGATAAAACTCTAGCATTCCAAGAAAGAATTTTCCATCCTTACGTTTATTATCTGTATGAAGAACTACTTCATAATATTCATTTTCATCTCCAAATACATCTTTTAATTTTGAAAATCCTACTACTTCTTTTACTTTAATAGAAAAGTCATATACACCATCTAAGGTATTAATATTAATAGTTTTACCAGTTCCTACGGAAGTTACTTCTTCTTTAGTACATCCGGATAATATTAAAGTAAAAATAAGTAATAAGAATAATTTAAAATACTTTTTCATATATTCATCTACCCTGATATAATTATATCAATTTAAAGACAATAAAAAAAGAGATTTTTAAAATCTCTTTCTATTTAACACGACTCTTATTTTCTTCAAATGATTGTACACAGTCATTTCTTTGAGAAATAACACTTGATTTAGCTTCAAGATTTTCAGCATCTCTTTCAAGTAAGAATGTTAATTCTCCTTTTCCTTCTGGATTATACTTAGCGTCTTTAACAGCTTTTTTAAGAACTAATTTGTAATCAGCAAATTTATTTTGATCAGCATATTCTAAACTTTCAGTATATCCGTAAGAATCTACTTCATTACCTTTTTCATCATATTTAACCCAAGTTAATTTATGACCATTATTTACGAAATTTGCTATTTCATTATCAAATAAGAATACTCCTGAAACTATATTATTTGTAACATAATCTTGTCCACTATTTCTTGTATAATGAAGTCTCTTATTGAGTTCAAAATCAAGAATTCTCTTTTGTACTTTTGTAGCACATTCTAATCCTTCTTCAGAATATGGGTTAACATTTTCTGGATAAGAAGCAATTATATCTTTTACATCTTCAATTGTTTGAATAGCATATAATGCATTCATTCTATTATTTGCATCAATAACACATACTGACCAGTTAATAGTATTATCTGAAGCTAATACTTCTGCATTTCTAATAGCATCTGATACTGTAACAGCATTTTGGAATAATCTATTAAAGTTTTCATCAGTTTGAGTATATTTAGCAAACAATGCAGCATTTGTATTTAATATATGATCATAGTTAACCATAAATGTAAATGCATGAAGTTCATCATGATTTAAAGGTCTATATTGTGGTACACCTTGTGAATCTACTCCATCAAATACTTGTAAATCTTCACATTGAACTTCTAATAACTTAGCATATTCATTTAATAATTCATCAGTTACAACAGTAGTTTCTTCTTCGAATGTTGCTGGTAAATTATCTAAATCGCCAACACCAGTTACAGCGCTTGTAACACTTGTAATAGCTTCAGCTACTTTACTATCTTCACCAGTCTTTTTACCACATCCATGTAACGAAGCAATAAGACCAATTAAAGCAGTAGTAGTAATAACTGAAGAAGTAGCAGCTACAGCAACTGTTTTAGCAGTTTTATTTTTAGGCTTATCAGCACCATCTTTAATAGATTGCTTATATAATTCCTTATCAAATAATTCTACATCTGAATTTACTGTATTACCATATAAACGTGGTAATAAATATACTTTACCATCAGTTTTATGTCTAATAAGTAAGTCTTTGCTACCATTAGTACCCATGTATTCAAGTTCATCTTCAGGAATACGTGTCCAGCTTTCTACCCAATTACCATTTATATCCTTTGCAGCGGTATTTAAATCAACTAATTTTCTCATAATTTCCTCCCTTTTTAAGGCTATATAAATAATAGTTGCGACTACTACGAGCCGCAACTATAACTATTTACAACTCTTAGTTCCAGTTAAACTGTAACCTTTGTTTAGTAATGAAGTATCATTATCTGAACTACTCCATCTAATATCAACAGTACCTGAAATGTATTGTTTTTCTTTGTATCTATAGTATGTTACATTTTCAACAACATTTTCTTTCTTATAGATAGCAACTGTCTTAACACATTTTTCTCCATTTAGAGTGTAACCTTTTTTGTTACATGCGTAAGATACAGATTCTTTCTTATCTATTTCTTTATTGTAAGTTCCATAACATCTATCCTTAGTATCATTTAATTTATATCCTTGTGGACAGCTTGGATCTTTCTTTATTGTTTCTTTAATAGTTCTTGAACAATAACTATCAGTTGCAATATCATATCCTTGTGGACAGTGAGCTGGTTTAATATCAGTAGAGGCTACTGTTTTAACACATTCACTACCAACTTGAGTATAAGATGAATCAGGGCAAGTCTTAGAAGCATATTCTTTTGTTTCTTGACATCCTGTAGTTGTAACAACAGCTTTGTAAATATTATATGTTACTAAAACCTGATCTTTACACTCTGGTAAACAACTTGCATCTGTTCTTGTACTAATAGTTTCATAAATATATGTACTATTATTTGCAGGTTTATATGTTTTATCATATTCAGTTCCTACATAAGCACCTTTAGTTGTAGTAGTTTTGCAACCAGTTGTTTGTTTTTTAGAACAACGGTCACCATCTTCATCATATCCTTGTGGACATACAAGTGCTTTTTTATCAGTTTCAGATGATTGTTTATAACATTTGTTACCACTTGGTGTATAACCAGCATCATCACAAACATAATATGCATGAGTTATAGTAGTTTTTGTACCATAACATACACCATTTGTTGGGCCATCATATCCTGATGGACATTTTGAATTATAATATGCAGTTACAGGTTTAACACATTTTCCTGTAGACTTATCTTCGTTATAACCTTTTGGACAGTACTTAGTTACTGTTTTAGCAGCAGCTTCTTCTTCTGTCTTATAACCACTAATAACATCTTTAGTACCAGTGACTACTTTTTCTGTTTTAGTTTCAACTTTACGATATTCTGATGCAGTAGCTTTAGTAGTTGACCAGCTTGACCAGTTACCAAAGTCACCCCATGATCCATTAGTTACTTTCTTATATTCATATTGACAAGTAACAACCTTTTTAGGTTCATTACAAGTAACTACTGGAGTTTCTTTCTTTTCACATACTCCTGTTGCTTTACAATAATCGTAGCATCCTAAGTGAACGATTATATAAGCATCATTATCAGTACATGATAAGTTAACCTTCATTTGATATTCATTTTCAAGTTTTACAACTTCTACATAAGAGTCTTTTAAATCACAACTTTTACCATTACCATCTTTAAATTCAACAAGTAATTTATTATCAATCATTTCCTTTAAAGTCATAGATTTAACATCTTTAACTTTTTCTGGTAATCTTTCAGTAGTGTAATAACTTACAGCAGCATCTTTCATTGTTTGTAAGTTAGTATTAAATATACCACTTGTTAAAGCATCTAATTTACTGTTAATATCAGCAAATTCTTTATTTATACTACCCTTTGTAGGAAATAAACAAACTAGTATAAATACGAATAAAACTATGAATAATATTTGGATAAAAATATCTCTTAATGAGAAACCATCATTTTTTTCACTATACATACACATATCCCCCTCAATTTCAGGTTATTATAACACTTTTTGGCATTTTGTCAAACTGATTAGGGCACACCAAAAATCTATTTTCATTAACAATAAAATTATATCATTATATATATATAAATGTCAAAGTTAATTTAGTAAATTGTTACTAGTTAAATAATCTATTATTTCGTTAGTACAATCTTTAATAAATGTATTAACCATATTCATATTAAAGATATATTTTTTATCATTTTTAGAGTTTTCTATAATTCTTCCCATTTGCTCAAGTAATACCGGCATTTTATCTAAATCTGCTTCTTTTACCTTAGTTACTGGTTTTATATAGTCTTCATATATTAAAGATAAATCAAGTTCATATTTATCAAGAAGTGATATATTCATATTAGTATAATCGTTATAAATAAGCTTAGTTATTTCTTCTTCTGGAAGTTTAAGTACTGTTCCATCTCTAAGTTTTACTGAATCATTACATACTAAATAATCTATAAATCCATCAAACCACATTTTATCTGTATATAAATGAATAAAGTATCCTAAAGTATAATCACTTTTCATATCATCTCTATATAAATCTAAAAATACATCTATATTAGGTACATTATCTGCAGCATACTGAAAGTGAGTTGCTCCTTTAGGTAGTCCTATTTGTTTTGCTATATCAGGAGCAATACTTCCTAAATAATAATCTTTACTTCTTTTATTAATTCTTTTTCCTATTTCTTTTGCAACACTCATATGTATTAAACTAGATGCCATTTTTATTCCCCCAAACTAATATTAAAGTATTTAACATGATCCATTTCATTAACTTGTTTACCACCATTTTTAAGTATTACTTTTTCAGATATTTTGTTATCTGAAAAACAACCTAATCTTACAGATGATAAACCAAGTTTTTTTGCTTCTTCCAAAGCAAGTCTAAGTATTTCATTACCAAGACCTTCTCCTCTTCTAGAAGGTCTTATTTTATATCCTATATTACCAGATGTATTATACCAGTAATAATTTAGTACAGGTCTTATCATTACTTCTCCTACTGGTTTATCATCTGAGTACATTATATATGTTATACGAGGAGTATTTATATCATCTAAAGGAAGATATTCTTCTTTTAATCTTTCTTTTAAAAGTTTATTAAACTCTTTTTTAGATGCTCTTAAATTATTAACTGATCCATTTTCTCTTTCAGGTATTTCTTGATACATTAAGTATTCTTCTTCCGAAATTTTATCAGTTAACTTCTTTAAATAATTCATACTCTCACCTATTTAATTATATATCATTTAATTAAAAATAAAAAGAAGGTTTACCTTCTCTTTACTTTAATACTCTATATTTATTCTTTTTAAATAAAGATATATGCTTCTTACATTCTTTTAAAGCATCAACATCTTTTTCATAAACAGTAATATTACTTATAGTCTTACTTTCTTCATCATATGCTATAAACCAGTTTTCTCCTACTAAATATGAAGCAGTATCATCAAAAGAAGTAGGTACTTCTTCTTCAGTATCTAAGTACTGCATAGTAGCTATTCTTCTAATATCTTCTTTAGCTTCATTATATGAAGAAGTATAAGGTTCTCTTCTTTCTCTTTTATATAGTTTATTAGGTATACCAGCATAAACATCCCATATAGAAGCATCACCTATCAAATATGTGTAACCTAAACGATCACTCATCTTTCTAAATAAATCGAAACCGTCAAAACTACTACCAGATATTTTTAATCTTACTATTTCAATAGGAGTTTTATCATCTTTACATAAATGAGTTTTTAATACTATTTCTTCTCCAATATGTCTTAAAAGATTAAATATATCTTCTAATTCAGCTACTTCACTTGAATCAGAACTATTATAAATAAAATTACCAAATGAAATACCATTACCTTTTCTAGTTACAGATACTGTTCCAATATAGTTATCAAAAGAATCACATACTCTTATAACTGAAGACTCATAACTTTCTAAATTAGTTCGAGTCAATAATGTAGATGGACTCAAATCACGATTAATAGCATCTTTTATAAAGTCTCCATTTGAAAAAGTATAATTTTCATACTTATAATTTTCAAAGGAACCTTTTACAAAAGGGATAATAGATTTATTTTTAATAGTTAAATACTCAAAGTCAACTGAATCAGAACTACCAAATGAATTATACTGTTGATTAACAACTTTATGAAAATATTCATCTCCTAATAAATCGTAGCCTTCTTCATCAATGTATTGTAAGCGATTTGCAATACCAAATAATTCATAAACATTATTTGTTTTAATATAATCTTTTTTCATATAATTATTTATTAATCTACTTATATAGAATTTTTCATACATATTGCAATCACATTCTTTGTTTTTGCCTCTAAAATAATTATCATTGTCGTTAGCAAGAATAAAATGAAATGCACTTGTTCTTTTTAAATATTCTTCGTATTTATCAGCGTTATCAAGAAATCCCTTTAAATCACTTGTAGGAACTTCTAATAATTCTTTTATAAATGAGAATATACAAGTTGTAGTTTGAACCTCAAAATGTTCATCATCAAAAGGAATATCCTTAGGAATATGTTCAAAAGGGCCCATAAAGTAATTATCATAATCTCCTTCAAAAGTTTTATAATATGCTTCTTCTAGTACTTCCTTATATATTTTATACATTCTTTCTTTTTCTTCCCAGGTTACTTTATCAGGCAAATCTAAATTAAACCATCTATCGTAATATACTCCATCTCTTTCTCTTATATAGTTAAGATAATAAGAAATAGTTTTATTATTTATATCTATTTTTCCACAATTTAACCATCTTATTATTTTGTATAATGTTTTCTCTTTTTGATACATTATATGGTCTTCTTCAATAGGAATTTGCTCATTATAATCATCTTTACCATACAAAAAACCTTCAAAACAATCTAAATTTTCTCTTAAATATTGTTCTTCAACTTTATCCATCTTATATTTTTCAGATACATCTTTTATTATATTTTCTAAATAACCATTACTATAAGAAAAAATCTTTTTCAAACTATTTCTTCTATCATTTAAATCATAATACTTACCTTTATCCTTTTTTGGAATTAAGATAGGCCCAAATATTTCATAATATCTAGTTTTAATATAATTTTCTTTTTCTCTTTCCAAAAATAGTTTTTCGCTTTTAAAAATAATATTAGCATCATCAGCTGAGTAAGTTTCATTTTTGTTATACTCATAAGCAAATTTTTGCATAGCAGTAAGTAACTCTTTATATTCTTCATGAGTTAACTGTTTTTTTAATATATTTAAATATTCTTCTATATAAAGGAAACTGGTAAAATAACCACAATCTTTTAAATAACTAATTATCTTGTTAGCTATATTATTAGGATATGGTTCATATACTAAATTATCATACCACTCTTCTTCGAGTGCTTTTCCAAAAAAGTTTTTTATTTTACTTACTGTTAAAGGTGTACTAAAACCTGCTCTAATTATCTTACATAATGAAGGAATGTTTTCTTGTAAAACATTAATTCCTTCTTTTTGTCTTTCTATACACGCAAAATTATGTAAATATTTATCTAAAACTCTTTTTACAAATGATTCAAGATTATTAGATGTGGTTAAAACATCTAAATTAAAATGAAAAATATCTTCTTCAAAAGTATAACCTTTATCTTCTAAATATTTAAATAAATCTTTATTTTTTTTAGCATAGTATGCTAAATTATCATCTTTTCTCCATCTCCATCCCCTTTTATTACTTTCAATCATATAACGAGAATCAATAATTTGACATGCATCGCAGTTATCTAAAGATAGTAAGTAGTTAATAAACTTTTCTTTTTCTTCTTCACTAAAATATCTTTCATCTGCCCATCCAGCTGAAGAAGGATCCAGCTTAGCGGAATTCAATGCCACTTTAAAATTTCTTTTTAAATACTGTGGACTGTTTCCTACAAGAATATAATTATTTTTTATAGCAAGTTCTACTAAATCATCTATAATGTTTCTATTATTTTTAGTTATAGATGTTCCATTAATTGATTTAATATTATTTTTAGCGGCATTTAATATGCATTCTTTACTATTTTTTAGAAGAGATGGTGTATCATCATTAAAAATGAGATCATAATTACAAAAATAATTTACTAAATAATCTATTTGTTCTCTAGACAATTTCCACTCTGGGAATGTTTCTTTAGAAGATATTTCTTCTGCTACTTTTCTAATATCTTTAGATGGAAATAATGAATTTCTAGATATAGGAATATTTTCATGCTGAATTATATAATTAAATAATTTAATCTTTTCTTCTAATGTATACATTCACATTATCTCCTTCTATTTCATTTCCATCTACTTTAATTATTTTATCATTTAGTATACTTGATTCCACACTACATATCTCATTATTTGCATCTTCGTCAAAAGGAAGACTTAATGCTCGGCACTTATTATCTCCTACGATTATATACCAGTTATCTCCTACAAAAACAAAATCACTTTTATCAGGTATATATTCTTCATATAATTCTTCATTATTTTTAGAACTTATTGCATTTATTTTATTAATTTTTGCTACTACTCTCTTAGAAGGGTTTGATTCAAAAATAATTTTATTTCTAGTTCTTTTATAATATGCTTCTGCATCATACTTTTTTATATAATTCTTTTTGTCATATTCACCATATTCATTAAGTTCATACTTTGATGCAAGGCAAATAATAGGAAAAGATCCGCAATAATCAGTAGTAAGTTTTCCATCATCTAAATTCTCTGTATACTCAAGAAATTCTTCAAAATCTTCTGTATCTTCTACAAATGAAAGTTCTCCTATTTCTCTTCTTAGATTAATACCAACATTAGATTTATATGTATTAAATCCGTAACTTTTTGTTATAAATACATTTTCTATTTGATTATCTTCTGGTTCAGTACTACTAGATATATTTATAAAATCTTCAGATGCTTTAATTACTACTTTTCTTAATTCAGTAAGTTGTGAATCAGTATAATCACTTGAATTCATTGCAACATCATAAATAGTTCTAAGCTGATTTAAATAAATACTATTACCATGTCTTAAACCTGATGCTCTTGCAATAAATTTTCCTTCATTATCAGTTATTTTAATTACAAAACCATTTGGATTAATTGCGCAGTAATGTAAGAAATCATTGTCATTTCCACTAACTTTAAAACAAGCATCTGTATCAATGCCTGATACTAATATAGAAGGATCTTGACTATCATATAAAGAGTAATTATATCCATTAGTACTTCCCTTAATATAAGGTACAGTGGATTTATTTTTTTCAGCCATTTGAGCAACTAATTCCGCTGCTATTTCAACTCTTTCTGGTGTATCTTCACTAGTATATTCAGTACTATATATAACCTTCTGTATAACATCTAAATCTTCAAGTATTGCAAGTTCTTCTTTAGAACAGTTATTAACAATATCAATTGATGTTAAATAATTAAAATAATTAAGTTCATTAATACCCATTTCTCTTAAAAGATCATATGCTTTTCCAAAAGAAAGTATTTGATCGTACGAAAAGTAATATCTATTATTATTAGAAAAGAATAGGAAAATCCAAAATAATCCTTTATCACACATAAGTTTAGTAAATGCATTATATTTTTCATCATCTAAAATATCATTTACAGCAAAAGGTAGTTTTAGCTTAATTTTATAATCTGGATCAGTATATGAACTATTAAGTAAATGAACAAGTATATTATCTGGCACATAATTGTAATTAAATCTATAAAAATCATCATTAAAGCAGAAGTTTGATTCATCTATTTCAGCTAATTGAAAATTAAATATTTCGTTATCTTCATTTACTTCTTTAGCTTTCATAATTATTTCTCTTACTATTCTTTTAGCTAAATATAGTTTCTTTTCATATTCTATACATTCATCAATATCTGTAACTTTTGCAGTATTATTTTTATATGTGGTTTTTCCATTTATTGTACATTTTTCAATATAATTTTTAAATCTTTCTACATCTTTATCCGTATATTTTATATAACCACTATTAAGTCTATTAACAAGTTTATTTACCTCTTTAGAAATACAATATGTATCATATTCTTCTGGTTTACCAGGAGTATCAAATTCATCTTTTTCACATACAGATTCGAAAAGTGCATCTACTAACTCACTATCACCATATTTATCTTTTAAGTAATTTACAAATTCATCAAAAGAACCATTTAAATAAAATCTTTTAATAGTTTTAATATATCTTTTACTCATAATATAAGATTTTACTGCTTTATTATCTTTTCTAAGTATGTAATAGTTAAGTAAGTAGTTTCTTATATGATCATATCCACTTTCTAACTCGTTTTCTATACATTGTGAGTAATATAAAGAACATATACTAGATATTAAAGATAAATATTTATTTTGTTTTTCAGGTTCTCCTTCATTATGGTATAACTCATGATATCTTCCCATAGCATCATGTAATACTTCTACTTTATCTTTAGGTAATTCTTCTTTCATTCCATTTAATACTTCATATAAATCATTTAGTGATACATTATAAGAAGTATTTGCTCTCAAACTAGAACCTATTAAAGAAAATGGGTTTGCTGTCTCTCCAGTTTTCTTCATTTCCATATATCCAACTACTCTACCATAATCATGCATGTTTTCGATAGTTAAAGGAGTAGATACCGCTTTAGAAATAAGAGCAGAAACTCTATCATTATATTTTGCTTTATCAATACGTTTTCTACCTTTATATGAAAATAATTTTTTATTAATTTCTTTATCTTCTAAATGATTAACAGATAATTCTTGTGTAATATCTTTACCTTTTTCAATCATATCAATAATATATTTATTAGGAAGTAATGAGTTATTACAGTAAAGAATAGTTTCTGAAGGATTGTTTTTATAAGATACTTCAGTAATATCCTTACTATCCCTTAAGAAATCAGGGGTATCTTCATTTATATAATATTTATTAGAAGAACATATTTTCTCTATAATAATATTTTTTTCATTATCAGATAGACTATTGTAGTCTAGATAGTCTACTGAAAAAATATCTTTTTCTATGGATCTTAAAGCTAGTTTAAATAAACCTTTTAAATAAAAAGGAGTTTTTTCAGTTATATAATAATTAGGTTTCAAAGAATTAAATATAGCATCTTCATATCCTACTTCAAAAGCTTTAGGAAGTTCTTGTACAGAATTTGGATCTTTTCTAATTGATGATAAAGTGCATTCAATACTATTTCTAAATATTTCTAAATCATAGTTCTTAAAAGAATAATTATGCGCACAAAAAACCCTAATAAGTTCTTTTTCTTCTTCAGAACTTAAACTTTCATTCCTAGTAAGTTTAATAAGAGTTTTTCTATTTATAGCGCCTTTATTCATTAAATTATTATTTAGAATAAACTCTATTAACTTATAATTTTCTCTCATATTAGGATATATTACATCCGCCATATTCTCACCTTAGCCCGTAGTATCTCAAGTAGTTTATTATTGTAATACAAAGTATCTTTTATATCAAGAAAAAAAGAAGGATTTCCTTCTTTTTAACTTAATACTTTATATTTTTTATTTTTTAATGAATTAATAGCATCTTTACATTCATTAAGCGCTTCTTTATCTAGTTCGTATACCCTACTATCAAGTATTGTTTTAGTAGTTTCATCATAAATAATAAACCAGTTATCTCCTACTATATAAGATGAGTTTTCATCATGATTTATAGTATGACTTACTTTATCATCATGACATAATTGTGATAAAGAAATTATTTTATATATTTTATCTTTTACTTCATCAAAATTATTTGTTTCTACTTCTTCATCTCTTGGTCTAGTATATATGCTTGGCATATAAAAAGGATCATACTCATAGTTATAATTATATAGTTTATATGTTCTAGGAGTATTAGGATAACGATCAGTTATTACTTCATCTATATCAATATCTACAAAATGAATTGGCTTCTTATCATTAAATTTTCTCTTAGTAATTTTTTGAAGTGCTTCAGCAATTTCAAGTGTAAGATTTCTAACACTTACAATCTTATCAAAATTATCATATATAGTTTCTGGTACTTCTATATGAAGTGTATTACCCATTCTTTTTAAAGAAATAATTCCAATAAAGTTATCTAATGAATCAGTAATTCTTACATAAGACTCACTTGGTGTAGTTGTAGCATCTTTCTTTAAAACAATACAGTCTTTAACATATTGTCCATCTGATAAGTTATATGTTTTATATTTAAGTCCATTATATTCTCCATCTAAATAAGGAATATTGGATTCATTATTAGGAATAAAACTTCCAACTGGGAAATACCCTGAATCTATAGAGTAATACTCTTCATTCATTTTTTCAATTACTTTACGAATATGTTCTTCTCCAAGAAGTGCAAAGGCATCCTCATCTATTACTTTTCCGTAGAATACACCTGTTACAAAGTTGTAAAAATCCATATTAGAGTAATCTATTTTACCTATATTTCTATCTATAGAACTAAATAGTACAAATGGATCAATTCTTCTATTAATTGATAATTCGAATATGTCTTCATTAGAAAACATGTTATTATTTGGATAATCATTAAAAATGAATCTTGCTACTCCTGTTTTACTTAAAAATTCATCTATATCTTTATGATTATGTAACATATTTTCACTTATCTTAGAGTATGGTGAAAATATATAATCAACTATATCATTGAATGTTATAGGGCAGTATACTTCAAAATGTTCATCATCAAGTGGTGAATTATTATCCATTAATATACCACCATTATCATCAGGAAAACTTTTTGATAACGAATCAAAATATAGTTCTTCTAATACTTCTTTTGCTATTTTATATAATTTTTTATTATCTTCAAATTCTTCTTTATACTCATATTCGGTATAATCATTTGATTCACGAGCGTAGAATACCCCATCTTCACTTTGATAGATATAATCTGATAAATATCCTAAATTATATTCATCTATAGAAATAGTATTATCATTTAATTTATTTACAAGGGAGTCTATTTTCTTACCTAAAAGAGCCTTTTTATAAGTTGCAAATGCTTCACTATCAGGTAAATCTTTTTCAAAATCATATCCTAAATAGTCATGATAATAATCATTTATGTAATGATAAATAGCACTTTCTTCATCATTAGATAAATTATATTTCTTAGAGTATTTAGTAATAGTTTCACAGTAGTTTCCAGAATCTGATATTATAGTGCATAATCTATCTTTATTTCTCTTTTGTTTTAGATAGATACCTCTATTTTTCTTAGGTCTTATTACATTACTAAATAGTTTTTTATATAAGTAATCTATATATTTTTCTTTTTCTCTTTCTAAATAAATAGAAATATATTTATTTAGAACTATACTTGCTTCACTAGGAATATATCCATCTTTTTTTAATCTATGTATTTCATATATAGATTTAAAGAACTCTCTATACTCATCTGGTTTTAAATTAGCTTTAAATCTTTTTCTTATTTCATCAGTAGCATTCATGGTTTTATCAAATGTATTATCTGGATAAATACTACTTATAATATTTGAAAATAAGTCTATATACCAATCTTTATATATAAATTTATAACGTTCCCACTCCTCTTCAATTGTTCTTCTATAAAAATCTTTTATAGATTTAATAGAAGGATTACTTCCAAAAGAAGATTTAATTATAGATGCAAATTCACTTATATTTTCCCTATATAAATCTACTCTCTCAGAATTATAAGAACTTAGCATTCTAAGAAGTATTTCATCAAAATCATCTCTTTTTGATAGTACATCTAAAGGTACTCCTTTTAAATCAAATGTTCTTAAAACACCATTTTCATACATATAGTTATATAACATAGGACATTCATTTACATAATAAAATAATTGATCATTTGTAATCCATCCTTTTTTTTTTGCATATGTTATAAAGTTATAATCTACTATATTAAAACCAATTTCTAATTCATCTAAATCTAAACTTATTAAATAATCTACAATACTCTTTTTCTCTTCATCACTAAAGTATTCAAAATTAATATTTGTAGATGAATTAGGATCTAATTTAATAGAGTTAAATGCTATAGCATAACTATTTTTAAAAATAACAGGACTATCAAAAGATAATACATAGTTATTATCTATAGCTAACTTTTCTAAATCTTTAATACTCATCATTATATTTTTATTAACTTTTATTTTTCCTAAAGCAGTAGCATATTTAGACCAGGCTAAATGAGCTATACACTTAGGATTAGATAAAAATAAATATGGAGTATCATTAGTTACTTCTACATTATTCTTGCAAAAATCTTCTACTAATATATCTATTTCTTCTTTAGATAATTCCCAGTTATTTAATCTTTCTTTATCTTTAGAAGATATTATTTTCGCTACTTTAGCAAGTTTTAATGGATTAAAAGTATCACCACTAGAAAGAGGGATATTTTTATTATTCATTATGTAATTAAATAAATTAATTTTATCGCTTAATGAAGGCATTCATTTTCCCTCCTTTAATGGTTTCTATTTCACTTTCACTTACATAATCATGAAGCGTTGAAAGTGCAGCTTTTAATTCTTTTTGAGCATCTTTATCAAATTTTAAAGCATAAGCATCTATAAATGAATCATTTACTACTAAATACCAGTTGTCTCCGACAAAAGCTTTAGAATTCTTATCATATTTAATGTTTTCAAAATCATCATCATTTCCAAAATAAGCTTTTACTGCTCTTATTTTATTTATCTTTCTATTTGTTTCAGAAGAAATACTATCTTCACATATAACTTTATTTCTAGGTCTTTTATAGAATGGTTTTGGATCATATTTAACTATCTTAGTATTAGCTTTAGTATATTTCTTTTTTTCTTCTAAAGAAGCTAAACATATTAACTGATAATTATAATAATCGGTAGGAAGACTGTTACTACCAGGAAGATCAGTTAATTCTTGTGTTTCATGCCTAAATTCTTCCCAGTCTTCTCCTTCTCTTACATAAGGATTATCAGAAATGATATTTTTTATTGTTTCCGCTACATTAGATTCACATGTATTAAATCCATAACTTTTAGTAATAAATACATATTCTATTCTATGATCTTCTGGCTCAACTTTAGAAGAAATGTTAATTATATCATTACTTGCTTTAATTAAAGCCTTTCTCATTTCTTCTATTTCGCAGTTGTTATATACAGAGCTATTTAAATCTATATCATTTATTGTTCTAAGCTGATTAAAGTACACTGCATTACCATTTCTAAATCCCGAAGCTCTTCCTACAAAGTTACCTTGTTTATCAGTAAGTTTAATAATAAATCCATTTTTATTAATACCGCAGTAGAACATAAGGTCATTATCTACTCCGCCTACTTTAAAACATGCATTAGTATCTATTCCAGATACTAATATATCAGGAGACTGACTATCATATGTTTCATAGTTATAAGCCTCTGTAGAACCTTTTACATATGGTACTGTTGACTCACTTCTTCTAGCCATTTGAGCCATTAACGCCCCAGCACCATTTACTCTTCTTTCTATAGTAACACCATTAGCATAAACAGTAGAATAAATAATCTTACGCATAATATCAGGTTTATCTACTAAAGCAAATGATGCACTTTTAGAACAATTAGCTAAATCTACAACATTTAAAAAATCAAATACTGTAATATCATCTACATCTATTAGTTTTAAATAATCATATACTTCACTAAAAGAAGATAATCTTACATAAGGTTCTTTAAAGTAATAATCACTATCAAATCCATCAAGCCATATATATCCAGTTTCACATAAAAAGTTAGTAAATGCATTATATTTTTCATCATCTAAAATGGTTCCAATTTGAAATGGAAAACGTGCTGAAAAATTATCTACTGATCTATGATTTGCTATTAAATTATAATAAGCTTTTCTATTATTACCAAATGTATTAAATTCATAAAACTCATCAGTAAAACTAAGTGTACCATCTGGAATACTCATTAACTGATAATCAAATATTTCATCATCTTCATTATATTCTTTAGCTTTTAAAATTAAATCTTGTTTAATTTTACTAGTAATATATAATTCTTTTTCATATCTTTTAAATTCTTTTAATTCTTCATTTGTAAATGTTTCACCTATATAAATATATTTACCAGATGATTTATCATACTTAATTACTCCTAAGTATTTTTCTACATCTTTATCAGTATACTTAATATATCCACTATTAAGCCTATTTACTAATTTAGAAGCTTCTTTAGATATTGTATAAGAATTCCAAAGTAGAGGCGGATTATTAGTATACTTACTATAAAATGAAAAAGTTCTTACTACTTCATAAGCGAATTTTTTATCTACATTATATTTTTCTGCTAAACTATCTATATATTTTAGTAGTTCTTCATCTTTATTATCTAATTTCTTTTTAATAGTATTACCATATCTTTTACCCATTATAAAAGATTTAACTTTCTTATTATCTTTTCTAGGTATAAATAGACTTCTAGTTTTATCTATATAAGTATTTATGGTTTCAGTTATTCTTTTTTCTTTTTGTTTAGAAAAATAAAGTGCACAAAAACTAGATATATTAGTTAAATAATCACTTAAGTTATCAGTAATACCATTATGATAATCATTAAAGTACTTTTCAGCATTATTTAAGAAATTAATATATTCTTCTCTTCCCATTATATCTTCCATACTAGTAAGAGTTACGCGAAGTAGCCCTTTTGCGGCTACAAAATCATCACTTTCTCTTAAAGTAGAACATATAGTAGTAAATGGATTAATAAAAGTACTATCTTTACTTATTTTAATAATTCCTATAGCTCTTGCATAATCTTTAATATTTTGAATAGTAAGAGGTTTAGAAAATACTTTTGCAACTAATTCTTTTGATCTAGCATAGTATTTATCATAATCATCACCTTTATAAAAGAAGAATGCTTCTCTCATAATAGAATCAATAACATCTTTATCTTTAAAATGGACATGCGATATATATTTAGTTTTACCTTCATTATCAATAATATCCGCTATTATACTAGGAGGTATTATCTTTCTATCTACATAATCTATAGTATTTTCATCTATCTTATAAGAACACTCAAATACTTTAGTATTACACTTTAAATATTCTGGAGACTTTTCTGAAAGTACAAAATTATTCTTACAAAGAATATCTACTATAGTATTTCTTTCTTCTTTAGATAGTCCGTCATAATCGATATAGTTAGCGCTATTTATATCTTTATTTAAAGATATATTTATTATTTCAATATTATGTTTTAAAAATAATGGAGACTCTTTAGATAAAACATAATTATCTTTAATTAGTTCTATTACTTCTTTAATAATAGATATATCTAATTCACTTGGTAAACAGTTTACTGAGTTAAGGTTAACTTTTATAGATGAAATAATACATTCTCTATTAACACTAAATAAAGGATGATTATATTCTAGTAAAGAACATTTAGACATACAAAAAACATTTCTAAGTTCTTTTTGCTCTTCAAAATTTAGAAATTCATCATTAATTATTTTTGTAATAGTATCTCTATTTATACATTTATTTTCATCAAGAGAAAAGTTTCTAAGTATAAATTCTACTAATACATATTTTTTCTCATCTAGATATAAAAAATCATCCATAAAGTCCCCCAATTTATAAAAGATTTAATATGCGGTTTATTATAATACATTATTAATATTAAGGCAAATTAAAAAAGATAGAAATATTCTATCTTTTAACTCCATATTCTTTTAAGAAGCCCTTTCTTTTATAATTAATATAATCATAGAAATCAAGAGCTCTAGTATAATCTTCACCAATTGTATTTTTATTAAATGAATAATCATCAAATATATTAGTAATTATTTCTCCAAAATCGTTATCTAATGTATCAAATACTATTTCTTTAAATTCAGGATTTTCCTTTATAAAAGGTATTACTTCATCTACATCTTTTAAAGGATTATTTATTTTATCAAAACCATATGGGAAGCAAGATTCATAATCATAAACAGGTGCTAAACTTATTTTACCAGTACTCTTTTCTCTTGCTATTTGAACATTTACACCTGCTCTATCTTCCTGGCCCATAGCAAAATCTAGGGCTAATAATTTATAGTATTCAGTCATAAATTCTTTTTTATTACTATCACTTATGCACATTTTAAGTACTTCATCTAGCATAAACATTGTGTATTTAATATCTTTACCAAGTTTTAAAAACTGATATCTTTTATCACTTCTAAAGTCTTTTGAGGCAATACCTAGTATTCCACCTCTTACTGCTACTTTATATTCTACTGTAGGAAGCTTAATTCTTTTAGCTAAATAGGAACCAAATAGTTCATGATATAAAGAATGATACTGTTTTAAACTAGATTCTTCTTTAAAGAAGTAGTAATCACCATTATGTTTTTCAATCATTTCAACATATTTCTTACTAGTATTTGTATATGGATAAGCATATACTTTTTCTTTTTCAGAAAATGGTATTTCATCAAAAGTAATTACTTCTGTTTTATCAGTAATTATTGATTCTAGAATCATAATAAACCTCCTCACATAAATATAATGATGTTTATTATGTCATTTATTTTAATTTTTTTCAAGTTACTTAGTATAACTAATTTAGAAATATCATCTATCTTTTTAACAGAATCTTTTACTGTTAGGTATGCTCCTCCCTCTTTATATCTATCTTTTTCAAAGTAAGTAATACTTACTAGTGGAAACTCTTTTAAATGCTCTTTAATATAAAGAAGTTTTTCATTTATAACACTTTTTTCATCTTCAGATAAATTTAGTTTTTCACTAGTAAGTCTAGATGTTTCTTCTACTAGTTCTTCATATCCGGTAAGTGCTGCAAAAGGAGCAAACTGAGCAGCTCTTTTATAAGTACTCATTCTAGGATGATTTTTTGGATCAAAGTGTTTTATATCAATAATATCACTATACTTACGCCTTGTGGCCGCCAATTTCTCTGTTTCGTTCAAGAGTAGTACCTCCTTCTTCTAAGTTCATTCCTTTTACTATAGAGTTTTTACCATATTTCTTTTTTAAATCAAGAATTACGTGCTGAAGAGCTGCTTCATCTTCAGCCTTTTCTTTTTCTTTTATTTCTTTTTCTATATCATTATTTGAAAATAAATCTAACTGTTTATATACAACTTGTTTAGGGACACTTCCTTCATCTATTACTTCCATAGTAGCAATATTTACTCTTCTAACAAGGAGTATAGGGTCTACTATTCTATCAAATAATTCTAGTAACTTCTTAGTTATTACTAAAGATGATGAAGTATAGTAATCAGTATTAATAGTACCATGAGCTGGTTTAGGTACCTCTCTTCCGTAAACATCAAATGTAGTTTTACCAGCATAGTTATTCATTATATACGGAGTAGTTAAATTAGAAGTATCATATCCAATAGTAAGTACTAATTTCTTAGTAAGTAAATGTTTTTCAGATAGTTCAAGCGCTACTAAATCAGCCATTTCTTTAACAATTAATCTTGTTTTTTCATAAGTATATGGGTGATGCAAAACTTGTCCTTTAGATAAACTATTAGTACTAGGCATATAACTTTTAGCTTCTTTTATAGTAGTACATTCATATCCCCAGGCATGATCTATTAAAGTTTCAGCATTTACCCCGAATAATCTATAAAGTAAATCTTCATTCTTAATAGACATTCTTGCTACATCACCCATAGTATGCATACCATATTCTTCTAGTTTACTAGCTATACCTCTACCTACTCTCCAAAAAGAAGTAAGGGGTTTATGATCCCAAAGATGCTCTCTATAACTATATTCATTAAGTTCTGCTATTCTTACTCCTAGCTCATCAGCATCTTTATGTTTTGCTACAATATCCATTGCTACTTTAGCTAAGTACATATTTGTACCTATTCCTGCTGTAGCAGTAATACCTGTTTCTTCTACTACATTCTTTATTATTTTAGATACTAACTGTTTAGGATTCATATTATAGTATTTTAAATAATCAGTTATATCACAAAATACTTCATCTATAGAATATACACATATATCATCAGGACTTAGATATTTTAAGTAAATACTATATATCTTAGAACTATATTTCATATATAGTCCCATTCTAGGAGGAGCGGCTATATAATCTAGTTCTAAGTCTTTATTACTTTCTAAATCTATATCATCATAACTTTTACCTTTAAACGGTTTATTTCCATTTTTAAGTAGTCTATCTTTATTAATTTCTTTAACTTTACTTACTACTTCAAATAATCTTGATCTACCACTAAGTCCATACTTTTTTAAAGATGGTGTTACTGCTAGACAAATTGTTTTTTCAGTACGTGTATTATCTGCAACAACTAAATTAGTTGTTAAAGGATTTAGATTTCTTTCAACACATTCTACTGATGCATAAAAACTTTTTAAATCTATACACATATAGACTCTTTCCATAGTAACACCTCCATTATTATTATATCAAACATTTGTTCTTTTTTAAACCATAAAAAAATCTTATTTGCATAAGATTTATTAATCAAACTAAAATAATTTTAAATAAGGAACATTTAGGAAAACAATAATAATATATATAAATAGTCACACGACTAAAACAACCGACATAATTAATAATTTTTTTATACTTTTCTTACTATATTGGGCTTGCATTTAATAGACAGATAGATTGGGTTTTTTACTTGTCTTATGCATATAGTAAAATTAATCTTTTTATATTTAAATTTAAATACGTATAAATAAGATTTTGGGCTTATCTCATTTACACTTTAAATTATACTATCATTTTTCCCTATTTCAAGTAGTTTTACATATCTTTTTTTAACTTGACACTTTATTTAACACTACTCTTCAATTTCAAAATTAACAAGATCTCCATTTTCATTTATCATTTTAGATACTTGCTGTTCAATATCTTTAAGTTGTTTATCACATTCTGTAACTAGTTTCATAGCTTCTTTATATACTTCGATTGATTCATCAATCTTAATATCATCTTTTTCTAGTTCAGTAACAAGCTCTTCTAACTTATTCATTTTGTCTTCAAATTTCATTTCATCTTTTTTCATTATTTAACCTCCTTAGTACTAATAACTTTACTTTCTACTTCACCATTATATAGTCTTATTAATAGACTATCTCCTTCATTAAGTTTATTAACATCTGTAATAGCTTTACCCTCTTTATAAGTAACACTATATCCTCTTTTTAAAGTAGATATTGGATTTAATAGTTCTAACTTATTAATAAGATTATTTACTTTTAAATTAGATATACCAATATTATTACTCATTATTCTATTTAACTTATCATAGATATTTATTAGTTTATCATGTTCTTTTTTACATAGATTAGAAGGTGTTAAACCTTTTAATTTCTCTATAATAAAATCTAATCTTTGTATCTTAGTTTCATACATTCTCATAGGATTTTTTATTACATATGAGTTTTTATATTTATCTAAAATAAGTCTTTGTTTTCTTACAGTATTATTAATTGCATTATTAAGTCTTATTTTATCTTTCTTTATTTCGTTTAGTAAATCTTCTTTTGTTACTGGAGTTGCATCTTTTGCGGCTCCTGTTGGAGTTGGACTTCTATGATCAGAAACAAAGTCTGCAATAGTAAAATCTGGTTCATGACCAACACCACTTATTACTGGTATATGGCAGTCATAAATAGCTCTTGCTACTACTTCTTCATTAAAGGCCCATAAGTCTTCAATAGATCCTCCACCACGACCAACTATTAAAACATCTAAGTTATAGTTTTCAGCCATCTTTATTTTCTTAACAATATCATCTTTAGCAAGTTCTCCTTGTACTAAACAAGGAAATAGTATTGTTTCACATAAAGGATATCTTCCTTTAATAGTAGATAATATATCTCTTATAGCTGCTCCTGTTGGAGCAGTAACTATACCTATTCTTTCTGGAAATCTAGGTAGTTTTTTAAGTCTTTCTGGATTCTTTTTATAAACCCCATGGTCTTCATAGAATAGTCCTTCATTCATTAAGTCTTTTTTAAGTTTTTCAAACTTTATTTGAAGTTCTCCTATTCCATCTTCCTGCATATCAGTTACATATATTTGATAAGTACCTCTAGATTCATATACAGTAACTCTTCCTCTTACTAGTACTTTTGTACCATCAGCTGGTTCAAAAGTAAGTTTAGAAGCATCTTTAGACCACATCATAGCGTTTATAACGCTACCTTCATCTTTTATAGAAAAGTAAAGGTGCCCTGTTGAATGTCTTTTAAAGTTAGATATTTCACCTTTAAGATACATATTTTGAAAAGCAACACTTGAATCAAAAATAGCTTTTAGTCTAGATGTAAATTCTGTTATAGTTAAATATCTTTTTTCTTCCATATCTTCACCTACTTTTCTTACTTGTTATATTATATCATGAAAAAAACTAAATAGATATCTATTTAGTCTTATTTATTATGGTAAACTTTATCAAGTACACCATTAATCATTTTTCTTACATCATCATCACTATATGTTTTTGCAAGCTCTATAGCTTCATTAATTGCTACTACTTCTGGAGTCTTTGTATATAAAAGTTCATATATACCAAGTCTTAGTATTGCTTGATCTGTATTACCAAGTCTAGTTATTTTCCATCCGTTTAAATATTTATTAGCAATTTCATCTATTTCATCTTTTTTATCTATAACGCCATATACTATTTCATTAACAAATTCATTTTCAATTTCTAAGTTTTCTTTAATAACTTTACTTATATCATAAGGCATTTTGTTTATTTCATAAACATTTATTTGATATAAAATTGTCATTATTATTTTTCTTAGTTCACTTCTATTTAATTGCTCCACAAAAATCACCTAACTCATTATAACATATTATTTTATTTTATCAAGTTTTCCTTCATATATAGAAACAATAATTCTTATATAGATAAATAATACTAGTGTCATAAATAAAATCCATCCTAAAACAGGAATAATTAGTAGTAGTAACCATACATATGGTGAAAGATATAATTCTTTACCAGGTATTTCTAATTTTGCTGCTACCTTACATGTCATTTCTATAGTAAATACTACAAACATTATTGTTACTGGAAATACTAAACATAAAGTAGCAATAATCCAGTTTTTAGGATTCATATACCATGCATCTTTATCAAGTAATTTTAAATCACTTGCCATAAAGATAGTCATAGTTCCTCCTGTAAATATAAATAGTAGTAACCACATCCACCAGTACTCTTTTTTATATAACATAATTTCACCTACCTATTTTTTATTTCTTCTTGAAGTTTATATAAAGTATTTAAAGCATCAAGAGGTGTTACTTCAAGTAAGTTTAATTCTTTTATTTTCTCTTCTATCTTGCTTGTAGGAATCATTAATTCATCAAGAGGAAGAGACTCTTGAACTTTAATATCTCTTTTTAATTCCTTTGTTTCATATACTTTTAATATATCATCTGCTCTTTTTATTAAAGATGATGGCATTTTAGCAAGTTTTGCTACATAGATACCATAACTCTTATCTACAGATCCTTCTTTTATTTTATGAAGGAATGTTATATTACCATTTTCTTCATAAGCACTAACATGAATATTTTTAATACCTTTTAGTTTACCCTCTAAATCAGTAAGTTCATGGTAGTGTGTTGAGAAAAATGTTTTAGCTTTAATATTCTCTTCTATATACTCTATTATTGCTTGAGCAAGACTCATACCATCAAATGTTGCAGTACCTCTACCTAACTCATCAAATAATATTAAACTATTTTTAGTAGCATTTGTAATAGCATTATTAGCTTCCATCATTTCTACCATAAATGTAGATTCTCCAGATACTAAATCGTCACTTGCTCCTATACGAGTAAAGATACTATCAAATATAGGAAGAGTTGCTTCTCTTGCTGGTACAAAGCATCCTATTTGAGCCATTATTACAGTAATTGCCATTTGTCTCATATATGTAGATTTACCAGCCATATTAGGACCTGTTATTAAAAGAATATCAGTATTTTCATCCATAATAATATCATTAGGAACATATTCTCCTTTAGTAACTATTTCTACTACAGCATGTCTATTATCATATATCTTAACTTCTCTTTTATCAGTTAATACTGGTCTTACATAGTTATTTGCTTCTGTTACAGTAGCAAATGACTGAAGTACATCTATTTCACTAATAACTTTAGATATTTCTTGAAGACGAGGTATATACTCTTTAATCTTATCTCTTATACCTACAAATAAGTTATATTCTAGTTCTATTATCTTTTCTTCAGCATTTAAGATAAGTGCTTCTTTTTCTTTTAAAATAGGACTTATATATCTTTCACAGTTTGTAAGAGTTTGTCTTCTTTCATATCCAAATTCATCTTTAATTTGATCTATTTGTCCTTTAGATACTTCTATATAGTATCCAAATACTTTGTTGTATCCAACTTTTAAAGTCTTTATACCAGTTCTTTCTTTTTCTTCGTTTTCAAACTTAGCAACAAAGTCCTTACCACCACGTCTTAATTCTTTTAATTCATCTAACTCTTTATTAAATCCTTCTTTAATTAAGTATCCTTCTTTTAAAGTAATAGGAGGATTTTCATAAATACTCTCTTCTAAAAGATTATATAAGTCATTAAGTGGTTCAAAGTTTTTATAAAAATTAATTCTCTTTAAAATATCTACTATATCAGGAAGTACTTTTAAAGATGCTTTAAGTTGTAATAAATCTCTAGCATTTGCTGAACCATATGCAACTCTTCCTGATAATCTTTCTAAATCATATACTTCATATAAATAGTTTTGTAATTCTTCTTTTAAAATAAATTCTTTTAAAAGAGTTTCTACAGTATCATATCTTCTATTTATTTCTTCCTTATTTATTAATGGATTTTCTATATACTGCTTAAGCATTCTAGAACCCATTGCTGTCTTAGTCTTATCAAGAAGCCATATTAAAGAATATGTTCTATCTTTAAGTCTAATTGTTTCAGTAAGCTCTAGATTTCTTTTAGTATGAATATCCATCTTTAAATAATCTTTACTATCTTTAATAACAGCTTTTTGCATATGAGATAGATTTCTCATTTGTGTTTTAGTTATATATGTAAGTAATAGCTTAATGGTTTCTATATATCTTACATCTCCTAAATCACTATATACATATTCATATTCTTTATTATCATCTATATCATCAGTAATAGTTACAAGTACATTAAACTGATTAGAAAGTAAAGCTTTTACTTCTTTATCTACCTTACTAGTTATAATAACTTCTTTTATATTATGACTTACTACTTCACTAACAATTTTAGAAATATTATGTTCTACCAAAGTGACATTAATATCTCCTACTGAAATATCACAGTAACAAAGTACATAAGCATGTCCAAAATCCATAATACTTCCAATATAATTATTATCTTTCTCGTTTAAACCTTCATTACTAATAATAGTACCCTTACTAATTATTTGTGTTAAATCTCTTTTAACAATTCCTTTAGCATACTTAGGGTCTTCTAACTGTTCACAAATACCTACTTTATGACCATTTTCTACTAATTTTTCGATATAGATATCTACTGCATGATGAGGAACACCGCACATAGGTACTCTATCTTCTAACCCGCAGTTCTTTCCTGTTAAAGTAAGTTCAAGTTCACGAGATGCAAGTATAGCGTCTTCAAAAAACATTTCATAGAAATCTCCTAATCTAAACATTACTATAACGTCTGGATTAGCATTTTTTATTTCCATATATTGACGCATACCAGGTGAAACTTTATTTATGTCTACTTCACTATGATTCATATATATCACCTAAGTTCATTTTAGCACATTTTTGCTTTTTTTATAAGGGAAAATAACAAAAAAGAGACTTTCGTCTCTTTAAACACCTAGAAAAGTAATTTTTATGGAACCATCGCCTTCTTTAGGGCATTTACTTATTGCATTAACACTATGACCATTGGGACAGGTAGAAGGATTCCCTTCTTCTGGGTTAGTATAAACGGATATTGTTTTTGTTTGAGTTGCTGAAGAAGAGGTACAATTATAACAGTACATAGCCTTGGTAACGCTTGGTGTAGACATTAATTTTGAAGAAGCGATATAGGAAGAACCTCCTCCGCCTCCAGAACCATAGTCATTACCAGAACCTCCTCCATAGAAGCCGCCTCCGCCTCCAGCTCCAGCCCAACCATCATTTGCGACATCACCAGCATCTCCGCCCTTGCCAAAATTGCCTACAAATCCACCTCTTGTATCTTGAGCTAAAGCAGTACCACCAGAAATTTGAGTACCACCTCCGCCTCCTGTTGCAGGAGGATTTCCACCGCCTGTTTGATTATGACCTTTTGTACCGGAGATACCTCCGCCATCACCTCCATAATGACCAGTTCTCCAGTATCCGGCTCCTCCGCCACCAGCGGCAACAATTAATATATCATCCGATATATAATAATCAGTATTTAAAATTCCTTTATAAGATTCGAGTGATGCTAATTCACCTTGGATAAATGAAACGGAAGTAGCTCCTCCACCACCGGCACCGTATCCACCATCATCACTACTATTTAGTTTCCCATATCCACAGGCTTTACCTCCACCATTGAAACCTCCACCATATGGTGCTTCTAAATAATAACTTGTTATATCTGCCGGTTTACCACCAACATTAACATATAAAACATCATCTTCTTCAAGGCTTACTACACCGACAGCATAAGCACCATATCCTCCGGAAGCACCATTAGCACCTCCTCCTTGAGCACCCCATACCTCTATTTGATATAATCCATCGCATCTACTTGTAAATTTATCACTAATAGTTTCAGTTCTTTCATATACTACGTCACCGGGACGATAAGGACATCCAAACACACACTGTCTAGTTACATCGTATAAATCATCTAAAGCATCTTTAGTATTATCTACATTCCATTCTGTATCTGTAGGAGTATATCCTACATCACTTGCTATATATGAGTATGCAAAAACAGCGCTTATACTAATAAACGATACTAATATCAAGAAAATTATTTTTGATTTAAATATTTTCTTCACGCTGCATACTCCTATCTATTCTATCCCTAAATAAGTAATCTTAGCATATCCATTTCCAGTATTACCATTCATTGTTGCAGTACTAGCATAGTTTGGCATTCCCGATACTGTTGTAGCTTTAACAGTTGACCAGCTATATCCTGCTCCATCTATCATAACAGTATTAGTAAACGATTTACTGCTATAATGTACACTACATCCATCATTAGATGTTGGATTAGTATTACATCCAGATATTTTTATAGCGCGAGGATTTGAAATTGAATTCTCGGCTATTGCTACACATCCAGCGTGGCCAGATATATATGATGAACCGCCTCCGCCGCCAAATGAGTAACCGCCTTGGCCACCACCTCCGCCGTAGTAGCCTCCGCCGCCTCCGCCGCCGCTATACCATCCACTACTTATATCAGAAGCATTTCCACCTATACCAAATATTCCAGGATTAGTATTACTACAATATCCAGAACCACATCCTGAAGCAGTACCACCTGATATTTGAGTACCACCTGTTGCTAAAGCAAGATTAGCAGATGCTTGTCTTATATCTTTAACACCGCTATAACCAGTAAGACCACCAGCAGCACCACCATTACCACTACCACTAGCAGCAGCTTCGCCACCTAATGCTCCGCCTCCACCACCAGCTACCATTATTCTATCTTCTAAAGCATTTCTCATAAATCGAACATCTGTAGCACCACCACCAGCACCACCTGTTCCTTTATAGGGATTAGTTGAAGTAAATGTTTGACCTCCGCCATTATATCCTGCTGCTACTGTTGTTGGTTTTCCGCCGATATAGATATATATAGTTTGTCCTCTATTAAAGCTAATATCACCTTTAACATAAGCACCTTTTCCACCAATACCTACTTGACTATCTCCACCTTGGGCTCCCCAAAGTTCTATACGATAATTTCCTTTACAAGGTATATTAAATACTTTTCCAGTACCTGTATATGTACTTTCAAACACTATGTCATATGCATTATAAGGACAACTAAAATCACAATGAGTTGCTTTATCATATAAGGATTCTAAACCTTGATCAACATTTTCTACTTCCCATTCATTATCTATAGGAGTAAATCCTATTTCTTCTGCTATATAAGAGTATGCTAAAGCAACACTTGTACTAAAAACAAGCGCACCAAGTATTACGAAAAATAATTTTGATTTAAAAATATTTTTCATGTTGCATACTCCTTCTATTTTTATTAATTCTTACCTAAATAAATAATTTTTACAGCTCCACTTCCAGATTTAGCACAATTACTAACTGCTATACTGCTATATCCATCAGGACAGTTAACACTATCTTTATTACTTCCTGTTGTTGAAATTGTTTTAGTAGCCGGTTCACTTGACTCTGTACATCCATAGCAGTACATTACTGCATCATGAAGACCAGAGTTACCGATATATCCGGAACCACCACCTCCACCAGAGTGAATTCCGCATCCTCCGCCGTAGAAGCCTCCTCCTCCAGATACTCTCATATAAGAGCCATATGAAGAGCTAGCATTACATCCTACACCAAATGTAGGAGCAGTAAAGCTTGAGTAAGAAGTTGATCCAGAGGTTCCTGCTTCAAGCTGTGTTCCACCAGTACCTGGTTTTCTATCAGTATTATTACTTCCTGTTCCACTTCCACCAGATGTACCACCACCTGATCCACCAGTACCATTTGTATTACCAGATCCAGAAGCAGAACCACCTCCACCACCAGCAACAATTAAAAGTTTGTCAGTATTAGAGGCATATTCAAAGAGTAATCCAGTTCCAATTAACTGAGTTGCAATATGAGTAGCTCCTCCTCCAGCTGAGCCTATATATCCGCCAGACTGAATACTTGATCTACCTCCACCATTATATCCGCCATTACCAGAAGTACTACCAGATCCACCAACAACCACATAAAGTTTATCAAAACGATTTAATTCAACAATACCAACTGAATATCCACCATATCCACCATTATAAGAATCACTAGCATCACCACCTGATGCACCCCATGCTTCTATCTTATAATGACCAAAATAAGGTGCAACAAATTCAACAACATCGCCTGAAGGTCCATATCTCCAGTCATGATTAATATAGTCACTATAAGTACCTATTTCTCCATATAAATAATCAAGTGCCTCTTTGGTATTTTCTACATCCCAGTCATCTTCTTCTGGAGTAAATCCTACTTCTTGTGCCAAATAAGAGTATGCTAAAACACTTAGTGCTAAACCTAAGCAAATACCAACTATAAGTATTGTTAAATCTCTTAAGCGTTTTTTCATACTTTATTCCTTTCTACTGTCTGCCAAGATAAGTTATTCTTGCATATCCATCTCCTGTGTTACCTGTCATTGATGATAATGAACTATGACTTGGCATTCCTGTTACAGTTGATGCTTTAGCAGAAGTCCATTCATAGCCTTTTCCATCAACCATTTTTGTATTCGTAAAATATAATCCACTATAATGAATACTACATTCATCACTTGATGTTGGATTAGATGAACATGACGATATTTTAACTTCACGTGGTTCACTAGTTGAACCACTTTTTATTGCTACACAACCAGAGTGACCTGATATAAAAGAAGAACCTCCTCCGGCTGCTTTCCAAACACCGGCTCCTCCACCGTAATAGCCTCCGCCTCCGCCACCTTGAGAGATGTCAGATCTAGAAGGATTTGTTATTGTAGCACCTTTACCAAATTTACCTGGATAAGTATTAGTAAGGCTAGTACTTTGCCAGTCATGTACACTAGTACCACCAGAACTTTGCCCTCCTGATATTTGAGTACCACCTGTTGGAGTTACAGTTGAGAATCCTCCAGTACTAGCTACATAAGCGGCGTAAGCGGTTAATCCTCCAGCTGATCCTCCGTCAATTATTGAATAGTTGCTAGCAGTAGCATAATTTTGATGCATACCACCGCCTCCTCCAGCAACCATAATTCTAGAGTTTAGTCCTATATCTGAATCCCAAGCAAGTTGTCCTGATGTTGGAGTAGTACCAAAATATCTAATATCGGTAGCACCTCCACCACTTGATATTTGTCTATAATATCCAGCACTTTCTCTTAAATATCCATCGGCGCCACCATTGTAACCACCTGTTGCAGTTCCAACACCAGCCGAATATCTTTGAACACCTTTTCCACCTACAAAAACATATAATTTTATTGTTGGGTCTAATGATATTTCACCTTTGGTATAACCACCTTTACCACCTACAGCATTACCGTTTAAACCGTCATTTGATAAATCTTCTCCATCTCCTCCGGATGCTCCCCATAGTTCAATTCTATAGTCACCATCACAAGGTGGTTCAAATAAATCTCCAAATCCTAAATAACCACTTTCATAAACTACATCTCCTGGAACATATCTACAACTAAAATCACATGATTTAGCTACATCGCGAAGATCATCTATTGCATCTTTTGTATTATCTACATTCCATTCTGTATCAGTAGGAGAATATCCTACTTCTTGAGCTAAATAAGAGTATGCTAAAACACTTAGAGTTAAACCTAAGCAAATACCAACTATAAATATTGTTAAATCTCTTAAGCGTTTTTTCATACTTTATTCCTTTCTATTAGTTAAAATTATTTTTCACAAAATTCAAGTGAGACCATACCCCAGTATTATTTCCTGTAGCTCTAATTGTAATTGATACTTGCTGACCTTTTTCTAAATTTATAATTGTATTTTCAATAAATCCCCAAGTATTTACACTTCTATTTGTATGGTTAACACCATCTACTTTAATAGTCCAAGATGAACTAGCCATAGCTGAACCAGCAGCTCTAACCCCATAACTAATAATAATAGTTCCTTTTGTTGTTGCTGTATATGAGGCAGAACATGATGGATTATTTTGACTAGCTCCATAAAAACATCCACCAACTGTTTTTATCTCAACGTTCTCATTAGCTATTCTATATAAATCATCTAAAGCTTCTTTTGAATCTTCGACATCCCACTCCAAGTCAGTAGGAGTAAACCCAACATCCTGTGCAAAATAAGAGTATGCAAAAACAGCACTTATACTACATACAAGTACTCCAAGCATAAAGAAAAACAATCTACTTCTAAATATTTTCTTCATACGCATACTCTTTTCTATTTATTCACCTAAATAGGTTATTCTTGCATATCCAGCACCGCTTTTAGCACACATGCTTACTGGACTATTACTATATCCACTTGAACAGTTACTATTTCTTTCATCTTCGTGTGTTGTTATTCCATATGTTGATACTGTATAAGTTGATAAATCACTACTTTCAGTGCAGTTATAACAGTACATTTTATTTACTATATTATTTGCTTCATTTTGTATAAGACGGTTACTTCCTATATAACCAGATCCTCCACCTGCTCCAAGTCCACTAGATGAGTACCCACCGTAGAAGCCTCCGCCTCCGCCAGCTTCACCATAGTAGTTCATCCATCCGCCTTGACCAAATGTTCCAGCATTAAAGTATGAACCTGTTCTTGTATCTGCAACTTGTAATCCACCATATCCGCCGGCAGGGCTATAGGTTCCGCAAGATCCTTTATTATAGTCGTAAGCGTCTACTCCGTTTACGCCTCCGCCGTGTCCGCCAGAACCATAACACACATATCTATTGCTATTGTTGTAGTAACCGGAGCCTCCACCACCACCAGCAACAATTAGTAGTTTTCCTGTACTAACATGTGCTGATAGGTTTTTAAGTTCTCCGGAAACTAAAGCAAAACTAGTTGCTCCTCCACCAGAACCATAACATTCACCATTTGCACCACTTCCGTCAGATGCTCTACCTTTACCACCGCCATTATATCCTCCATCAACTGGGGTATTATTTTTAGTAGCAGTAAGTCCTTGCCCTCCAACATTTACATAAATAGAGGTCCCTTCTTCTATCTCCATAGTTCCTGTAGAATATCCACCATATCCTCCTGGTTTAGAAGCACAGTCAGAGTCTCCTCCTTGTGCTCCCCAGGCTTCTAGTTTATAAGTTCCTGTACATTCCGGATTAAATACTTGCTGAGCACCAGTACTTCCTCCTTCAAAAACGATATCACCATTAGAATAAGGACATGTTACTCTACAACCACTTGTTATATCATTTAAATCATTTAAAGCCTGACTTACATTTTGAACGTTCCACTCAGTATCATTTGATGTAAATCCTAAATTTATAGATGCATAATCATATGCTAAAACGGCACTTATCATACTAAACATAAGTGCTCCAAGAATAAAGAAAAATATTCTCGATTTTAGCATTTTTTTCATATGCATATCCTTTCTAATTTAAAGAAGTATAGGTAATACGAATATAACCATTACCTGCTTTAGCGCATCCACTTATAGGAAATGAATCATATCCACTAGTACAGCTTTCATTTCTTTCAGCAGTATGAGTACTTGTTCCATGCGTTGAAACTGTGTATGTTCTAAGTTCACTACTTTCTAGGCAGTCATAACAAAACATTTTATTTAATATGTTATTACTAATATTTTGAACAAGAAGCTGACTTCCAATATACCCAGAACCACCACCTGATCCTAAAGCTCCAGATGAGTATCCGCCGTAAAAGCCTCCGCCTCCGCCAGACTGTCCAAAGTTATCTAGCCATCCACCTTGTCCAAAAGAACCAGGTCCCATATAAGTAGCAGTCCTAGTATCAGCAACCTGCATTCCACCATATCCACCAGATGATGCTACAGCGTTACAACTATTTTTAGCCCAGTCATAAGCGTCTACTCCGTTTACTCCTCCGCCGTGTCCGCCAGATCCATAACATCTATATGAGCCCATAGAATGGTAGTAGGAAGATCCTCCGCCACCACCAGCTACAACTAATATTTTTCCATCTTCTATATGTTCGGATAATGTATTTAAAGTACCAGAATTTAAGGCTACTGAAGTAGCACCTCCTCCTGATCCAGAACACTCACCTTGTGAACCTAGACCATCAGAAATTCTACCTTTACCACCACCATTATATCCGCCATCTACTGGACTATTATTATTAGTAGCAGTATTTCCTTTTCCACCAACATTTATAAATAAAGGAGTTCCTACATTTATATTGGCATATACTACTGAATATCCTCCATATCCACCTGGTCTTGAATCACAAGATGCATCTCCACCTTGCGCACCCCATACTTCAATTTTATATGTTCCACTACACAGAGGAGTAAAGGTGTCTTGCTCTCCTATATAGTTTGAAGTATATACTACTGAATCATGTTCATAAGGGCATCCAAATTCACATGTATTAGTTACACTGTATAAATCATCTAAGGCTTCAGTTACATTTTCAACTGGCCACTCTTCGTCATCAGGAGTAAAGCTAAAACTAGACGATACATAATCATATGCTAAAACAGCACTTATACTACCAAAAATAAGTGCTCCAAGGACAAAGAAAAAAGTTCTTGATTCTAGCATTTTCCTCATAAGCCTACACTCCCTATTGTATATATTAATTATATCATATAAATCCATAACAAAAAACATATAGTTGACTATATGTTTTACTATTTAATCAAATATATTCCATATCCTTGTATTATATATAAATAATATTTTAGTCAATAAAAAGGCGAGTTATATCTCGCCTTTAAATGTCATATGATAATCATCTTCATGCTTACCTGGACCATCTATTACAAATCCTACTTTTTCATAACAATGAATTGCTCTAGGATTAAAGTTAAATACATTTAAATGAAAGCCTTTAATACCTTTATCATGTCCATATTTAAGTATAGCTTTAATAGACTCTGTACCATATCCTTTATCTTGTTTATCACTTGTTATACATATACCAAGTTCTGCTATATCAGTAGGTTCTTTAAGTTCAATACTTCCTATAAATTCATTAGTACCCTTTTCTATCATAGAAAATATCATATTGTTATTACTATTTATTTTAATCCATTCTTTCTCATCATCATAAGAATACTCTCTTATATTATGAGTAATATATTTTTGTACATCAAAATCATTAACCATTTTTAGATAGTCATCTATTAATAAATCAGTTAGCTTTATATAGTAGATTCTATCTGATTCAAATATTATATCGTATTTATCCATAATTACCCTCCAAATCCAAATAAATTATTGCTTTCATATTTTTTAAGTGATTTATAGAAAAATAGTACTGAAACTATAACCCAAAATACTGTAAGAACTAGTATTAAAAGGAAACTATTTATATCAAAGTTTTTCATTATTTCAACTGGTAGTACTCCTATTAAAAGTGATGGCATTACAAATATAAAGATAATTCTAAGTAGTCCTGTAAATGCTCCACCGTGGTATAGTGAGTTGCTTATAAACATACCATAAAGTCCAGTTGAAATATTTCTTCCATCTAGTAAGTAGAAAGATACTGTCATACATATTAAACTAAATGAATAAAATATTATAGATACAATTATTGTAAATAGTATCATAAGTAATATTTGTACCATAGATATTTTTGCTACTACTATATAGATTCCTCCACAAATAAGTCCAAATAACATATCTCCTATGGCACTTGTTTGAAACTTAGATACTGATATTTTAAGTAGTAAATTCTTAGGTGTAAGTAAGAACTTATCTAAGTTACCTGTAACTATATAGTTAGGTATTTCTACCATTCCATAGAAGAAAGCATTTACTATTCCAAAAGCAAAAGAGTTTATTGCATATAATCCAAATATATCTGTTGCAACCCATCCATTTAATACCCCTACTGTTTTACCAAAATAGTACCATAATATAGTAAAAGCTACGTTATTAATAGCCATACCTATTATAGAGATAATAAATGAACTTTTTAATTCTTTTTCATTTTTCATATTCTTTAGTATATTTACTAAACCAAATTTTATGTTTTTCATAATTATCCTCCATTTATCATAGCTTTTTCTTTAGATTTTTTATAAACAAAGAATAATATAAGCCCAAATACTAAGATCCATATTATTTGCATTCCTATCATCTTGTAACAGTTAGTATTCCATGAATCATATACTGTACTAGAAGCAAAGTTAATTGCTCCAAAAGGACTAGCATATGCCATTATTTTCATTACTTTAGGAAACATTGATATAGGAAGGTAACTTCCACCTAGTACCATTATTAATTTATCTACTACCCAGTGTACTGGTCTTATATCTTGAATATAGAAAGATAATAGTCCAATAAGTCCATAGATAAATAAGGCAAGTATTTGTCCTAGTACTAAAGCAAGTATTAGTGTTGGAATAAATAGTACTGGATTAACACTAGGTACTCCTATAGAAATAATCATTATAATAGCACCTATAATACTTATCATTACAAATGAGAATAGTCCTTGACCAAGTACTCTCATAAAACTAAGTGTTAAATAACTTCTTGGTCTATTCATAAACATTTCTACATTACCACTTTTAACATCAGACATTATTTCATTATCTAAATGTCTTAAGTTAAGTGTCATTATACAGAAGTACATAAACATACTCCACATAGTAGTTTTATAGTCTACTCCGTTTATAGTTCCGCCTTGTATCTTAAAGATATATGCATATAAAAGGAATACTATAAAACATCTAGCTATCATATTAGCAATATCAAGAATTATATTAGTACGATTTTGCATTTGATTCTTCATAAATATTTTAATGATATTTAAAGAGAATCTAGTTTTTTTCATAAATACTTCTAATTATACTTTCAAGTGATTCATTATCAATATTTATGTCATCAATATCAAATCTTTTTATTAATTCTTGAAGTGCTTTTTGAGTATGTATTACCTCAGTATCAACAAGTACTATTATTTGACTCTTACTCTTTTTAGTATAAGTCATTCCTTCTGGTAAATCAGGGAATTCTATAAACTCAGTATTAGGAGTAATAATAATATTTTTATTTTTTACATAGTCACTTAGAAGTTTCTTAGTAGAAGTATCAATAATAATACGCCCGTGATTAATAATTACACATCTTTCACAAATACTTTGAATATCTTCAGTATCATGACTAGTTAAAAAGATTGTTACTTTTTCTTCTTTGTTTATTTTTAAAAGTAAATCCCTTAAATTCTTTTTAGATACTACATCTAGTCCAATAGTAGGTTCATCTAAAAAGATAATTTTAGGTCTATGGATTAAAGAAGTTGCTATCTCAGCTCTCATACGTTGACCTAGAGATAGTTTTCTAACTGGTTGTTTAATAAATTCTTTTAAATCAAATAGTTTAGTTAACTCTTCTATTCTCTTTTTAATATCTTCTTTATCCATATCATACATTGTTCCAAACATTTCCATACTTTCAGTAAGTGGAAGGTTTGGTAAAAGCTGACTTCTTTGACCAAATACTGTACCAATCTCATAAGCCAGTTTATTACGATCTTTTATAGGAGTGTAGCCGCATATGGTAATGTCACCTTTAGTTGGGTATAAAATACCTGTAAGCATTTTAATTGTTGTAGATTTACCAGCTCCGTTAGGTCCTATAAAAGCAATAGTTTCTCCTTCTTCTACGTCAAAGGAAATATTATTAACTGCTTTCACAACTTTTTCTTCTTCGTGAAATAGATTATATATAAAGCCTTTCCCCTCTTTTTTCACTTTATATTTATAATCTTTTGATAAATTTTTTACTTCAATTATTTTCATATAATCCTCTCCTATTCTTATTCCTATTTCATATTTTACTATGAAAAAAGCGCGTAAGTCCACTAATAATTTTTTAATTATTAGTGACTCCGCGCATATTTGCCCGTGTAAGAAAATATTCCCTGTGTAGCTCGATAACTTATACACACTCACTTTTTCCAACAATATTTTTTATTAATCTGCAACTCCTAGATTAATTAGCTTACGCAGGTGACAAACAAAAAAGCCACGAGCAAAACTGTTCGTGACTCCAATTACTATTGTGTAGGTATTAACCCGAGATAGCTCGCTTACGCTTATATCTCCTCACTTAACTACATAATAACATAATTTTTTTATTTGTCAACTATTTTATAATTTTCTAAAGCAGTTACTGCTTCATCAAATGTTTTAACAGGTATTATATCTATATCAAGTTTATATTTTCTTTTTACTTTTACAGCTTCATCATAGTTTTCACCATAAGGTACTAAAAATATTCCTGCTTTAGATTTAGCAGCACCTAATATTTTATATTTAACTCCTCCTATTTCACCTACTGAGCCATCTTCATAAATAGCACCAGTACCTGCAATAGTAAGGCCTTTTGTAATATCTTCTTTAATAAGTTTATTATAAATTGTTAAAGCATTTATAAGACCACCAGAAGATCCTGATTCATTATTTTTAAAATCAAATTCACATTTAGGATTAGTTTCATACTTAATAACATCTATAGAAAGTATTCCTATTTTAGGTTTACCTTCATAGTCTATAAGTGTTGCTGTTCTAGTTAGTTTTTTAGTGCCACTTATTACTTCATAAGTAACTTTATCTCCTATTTTATAAGTAGCCATTAAATTACTTAGTTCTTCAGAAGAACCTATTTTTACACCATTTGCTGATTTAATAATATCTCCTATTTCAAAATCTGATTTAGTATCCTTATATACAAAACCTACTACAGCATCTTTAGAAGCTACTTTAACTTCTAAACCAGCTTTTTCATAAGCTACTTTAACAGCATACTTATTACCAGCTTTTAAAAGTACTTTACCAAGTCCTATTTCTTCATCTTGAGTTATTCCCCCATTATCTTCAGGTTTTACTATATCCCACTTGCTATTTATTAAGGCATATAAGTAAAAGATAGGAGTAGCTCTTAGTTGTGACACATAAGTCATATTAAATGTTCCTTTACTACTATACTCATTTTCTATAGTAATACGCTCTGTTGTATCAATCATTCTTCCTGGAGCTTCTATGTAACAAGGTAAACTATATGTTGAAATAAATATTGTTACTAAAATGGTAATTATATATAACCAGTTTTCTTTTAAAACTCTTTTAAGTTTTTTCATTATATCACCACTTTCATTATAACAAAAAAGTGGAGTTACCTCCACTTTCTTAACCAAATTTAACACTTCTTAAAGATATTTTTACATATCCATTTCCATCATGACCTATTTCATATGTTGAATGGTCAGGACTTATAAATGTTTTTGTTCCATCAAATAATTCACAACTTGCGTTAGCGCAGTAACCAGAGCCTCCTCCGCCACCTCCGTAGCGAGAACCACCTCCGCCGCCATAGTAGCCGCCTCCACCGCCACCAGCTGCGTACGTTACTCCATCACTTGTTGTATAAGATGCACCACTACCTCCTTGAAGAAGAGCACCTGCTGTTGGAAGTGATGTAATAGTTCCTGATGAAGTAGTTGTATATGTTGCTGCTGCACCACCAGATGAGCTTGTTCCAGCTCCTCCTAAATAGCTATCAGAAGAACATGTTCCAGTAGTACCAGAAGCGCCTCCTCCAGCACCACCATTACAAGTAAAGGATGAGTCATTACGAGATCCACCTCCACCGCCTCCTCCAGCGACAATTATTCTAGAGTTAACGGCTGATGAACCAAGCCTAACATCACTTGCTCCTCCACCTGATGAAGCTAAATAGGTAGACGAAGTTCCACTATTTCCTCCTCCGTTATATCCGCCTATAGCAGCAGTTCCTACAGTACCAGTTACACCTTGTCCTCCAACTGTTACATATAGTTTATCAGAAGTAGATAATGCCATAAAATCTTTAGCATATCCACCTTTACCTCTCATCATTGAAGAGCCTCCACCTGATGCTCCCCATACTTCTATTTCATAAGTACCACTTACTGGTACATTAAACTGTTCTACTTTTCCTGAGAAGGAATAATTATAAACAGATTCAATTACTTTAACAGTTCTTGATACTTGTGACATTACTTCATTATTTATATTATAAATTGTATAAGTAAGTGTATATTCTTCTCCAGCTGTATTACCTACATAACCAGTTACATTTACAAGTGGATTATCACTTTTTAAATCAACTTCACTTGTTATAATATCACCTGATTTAGAATCTACTACATAATATCCTGGATCAACATAATCTACATCAACGTATTTAAAGTCATCTCCACCTATTAAGTATAGTCTTTTTTCAGAATCTACTATATCTGTTAAATTAACATTTGCTACGGTAACAGCCTTACTATTATATTGATATACTACATTAAATCCAAAGTTTTCTTGTTCAAATAAAGTATGATAAATTGGTACTTCTACATTAAAAATACTATTTTTCTTACTCTTTTCTCCATTAGTATCAAGTATTTTTTCATAGTATACTGCTACATTACCAAAAGTACTTCCGGATAGTAAGTTAGTAGCAATACCATCATATTCAATAAATTTACCTTTACGATCTACAATTAACTTCTTAGTCTTTTCACTACTAGATTCTTTATAAATAAAGTTAACACATATATCGTAACCAGTACATCTTTCAATTTTAGTTATATCTAAATTTAATAAATCATCATTTATATTTTTAGCAAGTATAGCTTGTTTAGTAAGTAATTTAGTTTTAATACCATTTTCAATATATAGATTTCTTACAACAATAATTATTTCAGTTAAAAGAAGTACTATAACTGTTGTAAGTGATACAGTAATAAGTAATTCTACTACAGTAAATCCATTCTTTTTCATATTAATGAACCTCCCTATAGTAAAGGTTTGTTTCTCTTTGAGAATCAGTAAGTGTTACTGTATCTTCTTCAGCATCTATAAACATATATCCTGATACATTTTTACGATACTGTTCTGTATAAATAGTATTACCACAGAAGTTACTTATAAAAGTATCAGGTGCTACTTCTACTTCAGTATTTTCTATATAATGATGTATTATTAAACTTGATTCTTTTCTTTGATAAATAATACTTGCTTGATTATCTCCGCCATTTACTAAAGTAAAGTCTTCTTTAGTAAATCCGGATAAGTAATAACACTTATTATCACTTCTAGCATACATTTCCGTATATACTTTAGAACCACATGTATCTCTACCATTATTTGGTTCATAAAGTTCAGTACCACTTGCTTGTTCAGCAGATGAATTAACACCTACATGATGTATTGTAAATGGAATAATATTTGTAACATTACATGAATCAGCAAGTATAAATAAGAATCTATATCCATTAAGTACTTTTATACTTGAGTATGATCCATCATCAAATGATGCTATTAATCTATAGCCATCACTTTTATCATAATTAATCTTTCTTATGTATTTATTAAAATCTTCACCTAAATCATTATTTTCTATTAAAGGAAATAAGTTTTCATTAGTAATAATAACTTTTTTAATACCTAGTTTTTTAAATAATATTTCACAATAATCAAGTGAATCAAAGTATAAATTAGGGCAAGAAGTTAAGTCTATATAATCATTAGTTTTTAAGTATTCAGCCATTGCAGAATAGTTACTTGTTTCAACATATTTTTTAACATTATATAAGTTGTAAGAAGCACCTATTGCATTGTAAGAATAGCTTTCACTAAAGTTTGTATTAACATTTTTAAACTCAATATATAAGATAAGTAAGACACTTACAAGCATAGTTGCAACGATAAGTGTTTCCGTTAAAATAAACCCTTTTCTATTCAATTTTTTCATAAAACTTACCCTTTCGTATTGTTTTTATCCTAGAACTATTATATAATATAACTAGAATAAAAGTCTAGTCTAAAAGAGGATAAAGGGGATGAATTTTTTTATGTTGCGAACATTTGATTTCGAAAAAATACCTATAGTAGAAATCGTTAACGATATATTACTTGACTCTGCAAAACGTGGCGCAAGTGATATTCACTTCGACCCTCAAGATGAAAATATGAAGGTAAGAATTCGTATCGATGGTTCACTTCAAAACTACTGTGAAGTTCCAAATTCTATTAAAAAGAATTTAACAACTCGTATAAAAATTATAGCTGGTATGAATATAACAGAATCAAGATTACCTCAAGATGGTGCTATCAAAACACAAATACAAGATACTGACCTAGATCTCCGTGTTTCGGTACTTCCTATTAGTACAGGTGAAAAGATCGTTATCCGTATCCTTGACTATACAAAGAGTTTAAGTGGACTAGAACAATTAGATTTTAGTGAAGCAAATTATAAAAAATTATTATATATGATTGGTGTACCAAATGGTATTATCCTAGTAACCGGAGCTACTGGTTCTGGTAAATCTACAACAGTATACTCTATTCTTCAAAGATTAAATAAAGAAGATACAAACCTAATTACTGTAGAAGATCCAGTCGAAATGGATATAGCTGGTATTAACCAAGTTCAAGTTAATAGTGAAATAGGACTTACATTTGCAGCAGCACTTCGTTCTATCTTACGTCAGGACCCTAACATTATAATGATCGGAGAAATTCGTGATACTGAAACTGCAAAGATAGCTGTTCGTGCTTCTATTACTGGACACTTAGTATTATCAACAATCCACACCAATAGTGCTTTAAATACTATTGAACGTTTACTAGATATGGATGTTGAAAGATACTTACTATCAAGTGCCTTAACTGGTATGATATCTCAAAAACTTGCTAGAAGACTATGTCCTCACTGCAAGAAGTTAAGACCAACTAATGAATACGAAAAGAAATTATTTAAGAAAACACTTAATATGGATATAAATGAAGTTTATACAGCTGTTGGATGCGACAAATGTACAAATGGGTATACGGGACGTATGGCAATACATGAAGTACTTGTTATTAATCAGGAAATTCGTGATGCTATATCTGCTAATACACCAAAAGAAAAACTTCGTGAATTAGTTTATAGTGGTGATACTAAATCAATGCTTCAGGATGGTCTTGAAAAAGTTATTCAAGGACATTCAACTATTGAGGAAATCCTAAAACTAATCGAACTTGAAGATGACGATTCATTAAGTGATGATGAAGATTTAAGAAAAGTACTTGAAAAATCTACAGCAGAAGTAAATGCTAGACCTCCAGTACAACAAGGTGTGCCTGCTGCTCAACCACAAGTTATGCAGCAACCTACTCCAAATCCTGCTGGATTTACTCCAGGACCTGCGCTTAATCAAGCACCAGCTCCTACCCCAGCACCACAACCTGGTATAGCAGATTTACTTAATAAAGTACAACAATAAAGAAAAAGACTTGTAAGATAATCTTACAAGTTTTTATTTAATATTTTCCCTGTATTTAAAATTGCTTTTACACGTTTTTCTAGTTCTTTTTGATGTTCAATCGCACTCTCATAGTCTCTTTTAAAACATACTTTACATTTTTCTTGTGCTTCATCTATTTCCTTTTGATACCTTGATTTATAGTCTCTATTACATCTTATAAAATCTTCATCACCTAAAAATGATAAATCTAAAAGTACTGTACCTTGATCAACAGGTTCCAGATTAGTATACCAAATGTAATTTCTAATATCGGCATCTGGTTTAGTTAAATGATAAACTTTTTTCCCCGTGATAACATCATGTAATCCCTGTTCATCATCAACAGCATATATTGGAACATCGTAATTAACGATACGTCGACGTAAACTATTATTACTATAGTAGAATACTCTTTGATCTTGGATAGTAACCTCATCACAATAATGCGATTCCGGTGGCATATCATCAAAATAGTTAGGGATTTCATAATATCCTAGTGTAACCCTATAATATTGTTTACCATTTAAATCATTATAATAATAATTTCTTAACTTATAAAAAACTCTATTTAATTCTTGATATTTTTGGTCTTGTCCATATCTATATAATTCTGTACATAAATATTTATATCCTTTTTTTAATAAAGAATCAGTTTGTTTACGTTTTTCAGGATTATTTTGATTTTCCTTTTTTTGCATTAATTCATACCAATTTTTAAAATAAGAAATTATTTTCGCATACTTATTGTCTCTGTAACTTGGAGATAATCTATAATACATTCTATAATATTTTTGTTCTCGTTCATCACATGCAGCATTATACTCTGATGATTTTGAATAAGGTTTATGATC
>JAEEMF010000019.1 GCA_016283075.1 Bacilli bacterium
AGCAGTATATAGTTTTCCTTTTTCAACTAATTTCTTAGCTTCTAAATATTTTTTACCTTTTTTCATTTTTTTACCTCCTTGTGGTTCAAGCGGATTATTTTATCCTTCCACTAGGTTAAACCTAGGAAATGACTTGTTAGTCAGTTATTTCAATACCCATATTACGTGCAGTACCTTCGACAGTCTTCATTGCGTCTTCTACAGTATATGCATTTAAATCAGGTAATTTAATTTCTGCAATCTCTTTAACTTGTGCTCTAGTTAATTTTCCAACAACTTCTTTAGATCCTTTACTAGAAGCTTTCTTAACACCAGCATACTTTTTAATTAAGAATGCAGCTGGTGGAGTTTTAATTACGAAATCGAAAGTTCTGTCTTCATAAACAGTAATTTCAACTGGTAATATATCTCCCATTTTATCTTTAGTTGCATCATTATACTTAGTAACAAATTCCCCTAAATTAATTCCGGCAGGTCCAAGAACTGTACCAACTGGTGGAGCTGGTGTAGCTTTACCAGCAGGGATTTGTAACTTAATTACTTTAGTAACATTCTTTGCCACGAAAAACACCTCCTACAAATATTTCGCTTTTCATGTGTGGTTCAAATAGCTTTTTCTCTCCGCTTTAATAGAAAGAGCTTTGCCTCCCACATAATCTATATTAAAAATAACATAGCGAACATAATATAACATATTTAAATACTTTTGTAAATAAGTTTTTTAAATTATGCTTTTTCAATTTCAGTAGACCCAAGTTCTACGATAGTTTCTTGACCAAATAAGTCAAGTGCTACTTCAAGTTTAGCATTTTCTAAATCGATAGATTTAATTTTACCAAACATATTTGCAAATGGTCCACTAATAACTTTAACCATATCATCAATAGCAAATTCATTAGAGATATCTACTCTACTCATATTCATTGAAGATAAGATTTTATCTACTTCAGCTGGAGTAAGTGGAAATGGTTTAGCACCTTTACCAGATGATCCGATAAATCCAGTTACACCAGGCGTATTTCTAACTACAAACCATGCTTCATCAGTCATAATCATTTCAACAATGATATAACCTGGAAACATCTTTTTAGTTCTTTCTTTTCCTTTTTCGTCTACAACTTTTTCTTCTGGAACTACTACTCTAAATATATAGTCTTGAAGTCCCATACTATTTGCACGCATTTCTAATTTTTCTTTTACTTTATTTTCATGTCCTGAATAAGTATTAACTACATACCATTCTTTATTCATATTACTTAATTAATCCTTTAAGTTCAGTAAGTCCTGCTATAACAGCATCAGTTAAAGTAAAGAAAAATACAAATAATAAGATAAATGATAAAGTTGCAATACTATACTTAATCATTTCCTTTTTTGAAGGCCAAGTTACCTTCTTCATTTCTTCGCGTACGCTTACAAAAAATTTCGCAAGTTTTTTCATATAAACACCACTCTTTTCTTTATATGTTTTTTCCAAAATAAAAACACCTTTTCGTGTCTAAATAAAATATATCACTAAAAGGTATTTATGTCAATTATTTATTACTATTAATAGCATTTTTTAATTTACTTCTTATTCTTTGAATAGCATTATCTACTTGCTTCTTATCTTTTTCTAGCATATCAGCTATTTCTTTATAATCAAATCCTGATGATTTTAGTTGTAATACTTCGTGTTCAAAAGGAGTTAACATATCAAGAAGTTTACTTTTAAAATCAGTTAAGTTTTCTTCATCAGTTATAACACTTTCTGGATTATAACTATTATCCGCTAAAAAGACTTCTACATACTTCATATCTTCTTTATCATCATCAAATACTTCAAAAGGCATTGATTCATTTAGAATACTATGTTTCTTTCTATGACTTCCTACTACGAAAGTAATTTGAGTTCTTTCTATACATGTTTTCGCATATGTATAAAAAGATGTTTCTTTAGAATCATTAAAAGTATTAATAGCTTTAGAAAGTCCTATCATACCTTCTTGCACTAGATCATTAAGTTCTATACCAGTATTACCACAATACTTTTTAAGTCTTCTAGCATTCTTTTCTATAAGTGGTCTATATTTATCATAAAGTAATTCATTTGCTTCTTCACTATTTTCTTTTATATAAGAAAGTAGTTCATTATCATTAAAATCTTTATAATTCATTATTTACGATTCCTTACTGCTTCATATATTATGATTCCTGCTGCAACTGAAGCATTAAGACTATTTATTTTTCCTTTCATAGGAATACTTGCTATAAAATCACAGTTCTCACGAACTAAGTGTCCTATTCCTGATCCTTCATTACCAATTATGATACATATCTTACCTTTATAATCTATTTCATCATAACTAGTTCCATCCATATCAGTTCCTACTACCCAGAATCCATTTTTCTTAAGTTCATTAATAGTATTTGTTAAATTAGTTATTTGACAAATAGGAACATATTTAGAAGCACCTACACTAGTTCTAATTACTGTACTAGTTACATCTACACTTCTATTTTTAGGAATAATTATTCCATCTACTCCTGCAGCTTCACAAGTACGAATAATTGCTCCAAAGTTATGAGGATCTTCTATATGATCTAGTATTACAACAAATGAATCATCTTTATACATAAAATCATCAAGAGAGCTATATTCAAAATCAGGAACCTGAAGTATTATTCCTTGATGATTTTCTTTTGTTATTTTATCAAGAACATATTTATCTACAAACTCAGTATCAACATTTTTTCTTTTAACTAAGTTTAATATTTCATTATCATTATAATTTTTAGCAAGAATAACTTTACGAACCTTTTCATTAGATTCTAAATATTCTCTTGCTACATTTTTACCACATATATACATTTAATCACCTATTATTTCCTTCATAATTAGTTTAATTCTATCATTATTATTTTGTAAATACAAATACCCTATTAAACATTCAAATCCAGTTGCGTATTTATAAGTAATTATATCTGTATTCTTAGGTGCTTTATGACTTTTACTATTTCTACCTCTTCTTACTATTTCTAGTTCATCTTCTGTTAAGAAGTTAGTCTCTATTAATTTATTTAATATTTTAGACTGACTTTTAGCAGATACATAATCTTTAGCAGATTTAGTTAAGTCATTTACTTTAGTTATCCCTTTATCTATTAAATATTTACGAATATATACTTCATAAACTGAGTCCCCCAAATATGCTAGAGCAAGAGGATTTAATTCCAAGTACTTATTTATTAAGTTAATATCTTTTATATCTTTAGGACGATTAAGTTTTCTTTTAAGGTTTCTTACCCCTTCTAAAGATTGAACAGGAATACCTTCATACATAATCTTTTCTTTTTCACTATAATAATTAGTACTAAAGTTTATCTTCTTATCAATATAATATACTTTTGCCCCTTCATTTTCTCTTTCAAATTCACAATCATAATTATTTAATAAATAATCATAATAGTCTTTAGTAACGGCAATATCAATATCAATTGTAGTATCCTTTAATCCCTGAAGTACCATAGATGCTCCAGCAATAACTACATACTTAGAAGGATCAAAATTATATTTTCTTAATGTACTTATTACTTCCTCTTTATTCATAATCATCAATCCTATCAAAAGTAATACCTTTTATAATACCACTTTTTATTTCATTAATTATAATACTAATTACTTTATCATAATCTATTTCTCCGCCTTTAATTAAACATCCTCTACGTTTACCAATTACTTCAAGTGTTTCAATAAAGTCTTCTTCTACAGTATCAATACCATATCTATCTTTAAGCGTATTAGGATAGTATTTAAGAAGAGTTCTAAGTATATACTCTACTACATCATATAAAGGAAGAATTTCTTCTTTAATAGCCGTTAAACTTGCTAAATTAAGGGCTACATTATTTTCTTCTAACTTAGGCCATAAAATACCAGGAGTATCTAAAAGTTCAAACTTCTCATTAATACGAATCCAGTTAAGATTTTTAGTAACGCCAGGCATATTTCCTACATTAGTAGCTTTCTTACCAACAAGTCTATTTATTAAAGTAGACTTACCAGCATTAGGAATACCTACTATTAAAATACGTAGTCTTCTATTTAAAAGACCCTTATCAGTATTTTTCTTATTAAAGTCTTCCATAATCATATCAGTAGCTTTATAAAGTTCATTTAAGTTCTTATTATGTTCTAAATCTAAAAGTACTACCTTATATCCTTTAGATTCATAATACTTTACCCATTTATTGGTTTCCTTCATATCACATAAATCAGTCTTAGTCATAACAAGAATTCTTGGTTTACTCTTTATATAAGTATCAATATCCTTAATCTTAGAAGAATAAGGCATACGAGCATCTACTACTTCATACACTAAATCTATAAGATTAATATTCTCACTAATTAATCTCTTAGTCTTAGCCATATGACCAGGATACCAGTTTATATTAGTTTTATTTTCATTCATAAAAACCACTTCTTTCTTTTTTACATTCTTATATTTATATCAGCAGCCTGAGTTTTAACCCAGTTTTCAATAACAGCTAATAGTTTTTCAATATTTTTTGATAATTCTCCACAATTGCCAATTCTATTTAATATAACCAATTCATCTTCAAATGTTGATTCATAACCTATAAAATTTAAGATAAAAAAATCTTCTTTTATATTTTTTAACTTATATACTTTCAAACTCATTTCACTAACAAATATTTGTGATGATTCAAATATTTTTTTTGGCATCCAAGGAGAATTTATATATTTTGTGAGCTCATTATGAAACCCAACATATGATCCAAAATCAATATATATTGTATTGTTAGACTTTTTAATACTTTTAATGTTAGATTTATCGAAATGTACGATTTGAAGTCCTTTTTTTGTTGCTTTACCATCATAAGTATATTTTTGTATCAGTAATGTTAAACTTTTCAAAAACTGAATATACTTGATAACTAAATCAATAGTTTGATTATTTAATTTAGTCCCTGCTTGATATCTATCAAACAAAGTAATTGCTAAAACCAACGTAATAAACGCAAATAATGTCTGAGATATTGTCATTATAGTAATTAAGTTATTGCTTTCAATAAATATTGGTGTACATACAATTAAACTCATTCCTACTAACAACACAACAAGATGCTTTATTTTCATCTGGATCAACTCCTTTTATTTTTAATATTATTCCTTGAATATTTAAACTTATTTAAATATCAAAATTTCATCATTTATTAAAACTATTTACTCTTCAAATTTTGTTTTTCAATTATTTCCCATGTATTACTAAAAGCTACTTTATCGATTCCTGTTACTTTTCCAGTAGTTAAATCCTTTTTTAAAGTTGCACCTTCATATAAAAATTGGTGTGCACCTTCACCCCATGCATCTTTGATACAAGTTGGAATAGTAATTATTTCAGGTAATACTTGGGCAACATTTGTACTTTTTACCTTAACAGCAACATGAGACTTAAATTGATATGCTTCTTCGCTTATTTCATATCCATAATTCGTTATGCCTTCAAACATCCATGCATTTCCATTTCCATCTCGGGGTACATAAATATCTTCATCGTTATTATAGAAAATTGCCTCACCAGGATTTGTTAGATATGTAGATTCAATCATACCATTTGAATTGACAGTATTGATTTTTTCATTACCAAATGCCTTCATTACAATAGTTTCTTTGCTTTTTCTTCCATATGCTGCTTCCGAAAAATCTATTTTCGAAGTATCCAAAACTCTGCATGCTATTCCGTCTGGACTAATAATTGTTTCATTTTCATATATTAAATTCATATATTTCACCACTTTTTTATTTGGTCTTGACTAAATTGTTATCAACCAATTTATATTAGTTTTATTTTCATTCATTTGGATCAACTCATTTTATATTTCTATTTCCAAACCTACTCCAACTTCATTTATTTTAAGTTTTTTAGCTATTTCTACTTTTGCCTCTAATGATACACAATGACAAGGATATAGTAACTCTATATTATTATCTATAAAGTATTTTATAGTTTTTTGTAATTGTTCATTATTCTCAAATAAATGAAATCCCCCAATTACACCATAAATCCTTGTTTCATTGCAAACCATTTTAGCATATTCAATTATATTACATATTCCACTGTGTGAGCATCCTGTAATTATAAATAGTCCTTTATCACTTTTATATACAATTGCTGAATCTTCTTCAACTGTATCTTCTTTATTTTCATCATTAATAATTGTAGTACCAATTATGTTTCTCTTTTCAAAACTATTAAGTAAA
>JAEEMF010000020.1 GCA_016283075.1 Bacilli bacterium
AGATAATAGCAGAACCAACTTTATCACCAGTAAAATAGTTTATAATAGCAAGTGCTATTAATATAAGAATAAACTTATCTTTAAAACTATCAATAATAAAGTATAAAGGTCCTCTTCTTTTATTATCAGAAGCTATATTTTCACCATACTCATTTATTCTTTTTCTAGCTTCATCTTTAGTTAAACCTTGTTCATTTGTTTTGAACTTATCAAATATGTCTTCATTAGACATATTTGATAATTCATAATAAGATAAATCATTATTCATATGATCACCACCCATTAAATAATAACTATTTTAAATTATCAATATATTTACTTAACCAGTTAAGAACATCTTCTCTATTTTTTAAAAGATCCTTATCTTCATTAGTAGATGCATATATTTCTACTATATAAAGTATAACATAAAATTAAGTATTAAGTTTAAAAAATGAAAAAAATGACTAGATTTTTCTAGCCATTTATTTTTGATGATTTATATAGCTTTTTAAAATAACCATTTTTCTTTAAGAGATAATTATAAGTTCCTTTTTCTACAATTATTCCATCTTTTAAAACAAATATAGAATTTATGTATTTTAACGTTTCTAAACGGTGTGCTATTACAATTATAGTTTTATCTTTTAAATAATTTAATACATTTTCCATTACTTCTTTTTCAGTAATATTGTCCATAGCAGATGTAGCTTCATCAAGAATTATTATCTTTGAATCATCAAAGAATAATCTAGCAAGAGCTACTCTTTGTCTTTCTCCTCCAGACATTCTTATTCCTTTTTCACCTAGTTCAGTATCAAGACCATTTTCTAATTTATCATAAAACTTGTCTAAACATACCAGATTTAATACTTTTAATATTTCTTCATCACTTATTTTTCTATCGAAAACTAAGTTTTCTCTTAATGTTCCATCAAAGATAAAAGAATCCTGAGATACATAAGTGATATTATCATACAAAGAATTTAAGTTTAAAGTAGATAGTTCTTTTTCATCTAAAAGAATATTACCACCATCATGTTTTATTAAACCTGTTATTAATTTTATAATTGTAGACTTACCAGAACCTGATTCCCCTACTAAAGCTACTTTTTCTTTTTCCTTTATCTTAAAGGATAAATTATCTATTACATTTTTCTCACTATTATAAGAGTAAGAAACATTTCTAAATTCAATCTTCCCTTTTGGGTTAGATATAACAATTCCTTTTTCTAAAGATTCATCATCTTTTAGATCAAGAAACTCTAAATACTTTTTAACTGCAACTTTGTTTAACTTATAGTCAACATACTCTACATTAAATATAGCAATTGGCTCATAAGCTTTACCAAGTAGTGATATTACTGTTACAATAGCTCCTACTGATAGATTAGAATTAAATACAGCGTAACCTAAAACTACTACTTCAAGTATATTAACAATAAAAGCAAATAATGTAAAAAACATTTCATGTACTAGATTTATTTTGATTTTACTATCAACAATATTCTTTATTCCGTCTTTAGTTATTTGTATTTCCGTATCATACTTCTTATTAGTTCTAAATATAGCAAGTTCCATAAAACCTCTTACTAAATGTTTATTTAGTACTTCTTGATTATCAAGTATTTTTTCTTTTAATTTATAAAGTTTCTTTAATATTATATTAGATGCTATTATTACAATTATGTATCCTAGAAAAACAAATAATACATATTCTTTTTTTACCTTGTAAATAAAATATAAACTAAATAAAGCAGTTGGAAGAAGCCATCTTAATATTTTAAGATAAAAGTCTACAAAGATATCTCTTGATGCTACTGCACCATCTTCTACTTTTTGAACTAGTCTTCCAGTTCCGATTTTCTGATATTCTAGGTAGTCAATAGTTTTCATTTTTTTAAGTGATTGTAGTTTAAAATCTAAGTATAACTTATTCATTACTATTTGTTCAGGATAGTTTTCAATATAACCCAGTATTGTTGATACTACTAGAAGTACTCCGTATATTATTAATGGAAATAGTGTTAGTGTTTTAAACTGGAATGCATCAAGTATCTTTTGATAATAAGTAATAGAATATAGATTTAAGAAGTTTATAGTTATTCCTATTACAACATAAATTATCATTATTTTTAAATTATTTTTTATTACTTCTTTAAATAATTTCATATTAATTCCTCCTTTTTATTTGTGGTACTAAAAAAGAACCTCCTTTCATGAATGCATAGTAAACCACAAAATGGTTTTGTCATTCATGAGGAGATTCTTAGGTTCTCATCATTATTAACCTCACTATAAAGTGTCTTGGTAATAAAACGCGAATAACTAATTGATTTATTACGCTTTTAATATATCAAATAATTATATATGTGTCAATTTTATATTAATCATAGGTGTTGCGATAACACCAAGTACGATTATAACAAATAACAGTTCTATTAATGTAAATTCTTTCTTCATAACTTCAGCTACTATATACAAGTAAATCACAAATTATACTTAAATAAAAAGACTAGATTACTATAGTCTTAATTATCAAGTTCGTTCATAGAATACGTATTATATCCTTCGTATTTATAACTTGTATCAATACCCTTCATATATACTTCTCTATCATTTACTTTATCAGTTAAAGCACCCTTTAATAGAATCATTATTTCAGTATCTTTAATTGGACTTCTTTCCATTGCTAACAAATATTCTTCTTTATCAATTTTACTCCAATCAATAACCTTACCAATTCTCTTTTTTAGAAGCATATCAAGCCAAATACGAGTACTTCTTCCATTACCTTCTCTAAATGGGTGAGCAACGTTCATCTCAATATACTTTTTTATTATATCTTCGAAGTTTGACTCAGACATTGAATCTATTTTAGATAAAATCTCTTTTAAATACATTGAAGCTGCAAATCTGAAATTACCTTTGGCTATATTTACTTCTCTTATTTCACCAGCAAACGAATATATATCACCAAATAAAAATCTATGAATATCGCATAATCCTTTAGTTGTACCAACCTCAAATTCATTGATTTTATTAGTATCAAATAATTCTAAAGCTTTTAGTTTAGTAATTCTTTCTTCTTCCTTTGCAAGTTCAATTTCGTTTGTAATACCAAGTTTATTATCAAGCATTTATATCACCTCTTAATATGTAAATATTATATCATAAAAACGTTATTTTTTCCATAAGAAAAGACTAGATTACACTAGTCATTTCCTTTAAATGGATGGCTTATTTTATCTTTAATTGCCTTCTTTATAATTGACATTGTTATTTCATAAATTCTTTCTGCTTCATCTTGATCTATACTTAAATTATTCATTAATGCGTTAATAGTTTTCATTTTATTATTTTTACCAAATAAGAAGTTATCTTCTAAAGAATCATTAATGATAATACATTTATCTTTTGAATAACCAGTTTGTTTTACTAGTTCTTCAATAAAACCATGTTTATTCATCTTCACCATACATCCTTCCTTTAGAATCAAGTTGAATTTCATATCCATATTCAAAGATATATGATATTACAAATAATATTAAGATTTCTACTAAATTGAACGCTTCAAAAGATACATTTAAATCTTGTCTTAAGATCAATTCAAATATTGCTCCAGTAACATTTGGTAAAATAATTAATGCTATCATAAGATATGCTATTTTTTTAATATGTTCTACGTTTTCTAAAGTAAATGGTGTATCACCATTATTAATATTATTAAATAGTTTTTCTACTTTTTTAAGCATACTAATTAATAAGAATAAACTAATTACTAGAACTATTATTGCACATTCAACATATCCTATTAATAAAGGCATATTATTACCATGTTTATCTAAAACATTTCTAATAGTCATAACAGTTTGTGCATTCTTTTCACTAGCAACTATCTTATTATTATATCTTATTATAAGTTCATTACCTTTATCATCAATTTCAATAATCTCATTTTTAGCAACTATCTTATTATCTTTAATATCAATATCCTTTAAAGCTATAGGAACTACTACAGCACATAATATTAATATAGATGCACCTACATATGAACATATCCATCCTATTTTTGAAATAACAGCAATTATTTTTGAAAGTACTTTTACTTTCTTTTGTTTTTCTTTTTTAAACTTAACAACACTCATTTTGATTTCTTCATCTAATGAATTGATGTCTGTCATATCTTCATGTACTATTTCATTTATATTACATTTAAATATAGTGCATAAGCACATAATATTAGTCATACTAGGATAATTTTCACCTGTTTCCCATTTAGATACAGATTGTCTTGATACTCCTAGTCTTTCTGCGAGATCCTCCTGAGATATTTTTCTTAACTTTCTAATATTTTTTAAATTTTCACCAAACTTCATTAGATATTCTCTCCTTTCATGTCTTAAGTTTATCTTTTCTAATTTTTTGATTCTACCAACTTTTAAGTGCATATTATAAATAATTAATTGTGCACTGATATCTTTACATAATTATTTATCCAATAAAAGGAATATATAATATAAATGATAGAAACATACCAATAACAAAACTAATTGATATAACTTTTATATCTTTAAAGATAACAAAAAGTGTTGCTATAAATGTAATTGTATATAGTATCCCTCTAAAATCAAAATACCACATTCCCCTGCTAAAGCATGATATAGACATAACAAGTATTATTACTGTATTAATAATAACTGAAAACATACTTTTACTTTTAGCATACCAACAAATATATGCTAGTAATGGAGAAATAAGAGTAAATCTATACCATATCATCATATAATTACTAGGATTAAATCCATTAAATAAAACTGTATATAAATGGTAGCTTATAGTCATTCCTAAAAAGAAAAGAAATACATTTAAACTAGCTCTTCTAGGATTATAACTATATACTGATAAAGCAAGTGCTATAAATAACCATATTGCCATATCAGAAAAGAAATTACCTAGATCTAAATAATCTAAAATTGTATTATTATATGTTCTACTATCTAACCATTTAGAAATAAAACCAAGCACTATACCAAATAAAAGTATTAATAAAGTATTAATTAGTTTTCTTTTAAAACTATGATTATCATTCTCTTTTCTAATAACATTTAAAAAATCTTTCACTCTATCACATCCATTATAATTATAGCATATTTTCAGTTTACTTATAATCAATAAAAAAGATTAGATTTCTCTAATCTTTATTTTAAAATATTTTGTTTTTCATTTGGTTTAACTAGACTATTAGTTTCATAATCATATTTGTAATCAGATTTTAATACTTCTTTAAGATAGTTTTCATAATAAGAAATTAATTCTTTTGGAATATTATCACCATAATATTTTCTAAAATCTTGAAGTGCAAGTTCAGCAAAGAAAAATGGACCATAATATTCATCTGAACTACTACCATTTAAGAATCTTTCACTATATTGTTTTTTTAATTCATCTCTATGATCTAACTCATATTTTTGAGAAATAGTAAATTCTAAATTAATTGCTAATTTTAGAAATGCTTCATCAAGTGTTTTACCGTAACTATATACATCTACATCATCTTTATCATAATTAGTTACTGATATATACCCTAG
>JAEEMF010000003.1 GCA_016283075.1 Bacilli bacterium
AGTAGAAGACATTCAAGTATGTATTTTACTGAAACTATTTCACATTTTGCTGAAATTTATACTTCTAGTGTTTTAAAAGAGAAACATCCAGAATACAAAGATGATATTGAGGCATATATAAGAGCTAGATTTGATGATGTTCTTTTCTGCGTTATTAGTAACAAAATAACTGCAATGTTTGTAAGAACTATTGAAAATGGTAGATCTATTGGAAGAAAGGATTTATTTGAGTCATTAAGTACGGTTAGAAGTTTATCAAATAAACTTGTTAAGAAAGAAGATTTTGAGATATGTTTAACCGCATTATCTGACCAATTCTGTGATGAAATATCTGTAAGTCCTTCTTATTCTAAAGCTTTTGTATTAAGTGGAACTATATATGAACTATGCAAGAAAAATGGAATTGATTTCTTTACGTTTGTAAATGAACTTTTACCTTTTTCATATAGGTGTGAGATTTATGGATATTTAGATATTTTAAAAGATTTTAAAACAAACGAACAAAAATTAGATAAAGAAATAGCATTATCTACTATAGTTGAAATATTTAAAGAATTTTTTGATTTATTAGTGCTTGAAGATGATGAAGATAAGTATAGTTATTTTGAAGATTATATTTTAGATGATGAAATAATTTATCATTTAATATCAACTGATTATTCAAATAAGATTACTGTTATTGATTTTGATAAAGTAGAGAAGTCTTATAAAAAACTTATGAAAGATCTTTGGAGACAGTAATATGGAAAAGAAAGACTTTATTACTGAGATTGAAAAATATAGGGAATTATTAAAAGATCCTAATTTTGATAAATACTTATCTAAATCGGCATTATACGGATATTTAAATGGTAAATATGATATAGAAATACTTGATAAATATTATAGTTCTTTATTTGATTATTTAAATGAAAGTCTTCTTGATAATGATGAACTTGATAATTTAATTAAAGAATTAGTTCCTATTATGCAAAGGTATGGTGGGGATGGAGAACCAGAAGAAATTGATGCTGAATATGATGTTCCTCTAACTACTAGTATTAATATAGTATTTAAATTTATAGATGAATTATTACCTGAATATGAAGAACATTTTATGGATATAATGAATAATAGATTATATTTAATTAATGGACATGGTTCGTCTTATAATATGGAAAATGATGAGGTAAAACTATATGACTCTAATTCTATTGCTACATGTTATGTTCTTCTTCATGAATTAATCCATAGTGAAAATAAAGGAGATTTTTCAAATAAGTATTTTACATTTGAAGTTCCATCACATGCTTCTGAATATTTTTTAAATGATTATATAAAAGGGTATTTTAGTCATTTAGAAGGTGATTCTAATGCATGGATTGGAGGAAGACTAAGTAGTAATGTAGAAGTATTATGTAGATATACTTTTCTAAAAAAATTTAAAGAATTAATTGATAAAGGAATTGAATTTAATAAAGATGTTATAAATAAGATACTTTGTGATACATCTTCAGAGTTAGGTATAAATGCTCTATATGTTTTAACATCTATAGAAAGTATTTTTTATAATGCAAAACAGTATGATGATATTGTAAATAGAATAAAAGATTCGGAAATAGAAGATATTACTATTGAACAGTTTAAAGAGAATAGTATTAAAAAACATGATAAAGATATAAAAAAACTTGGTGAGATATCTGCTAACGGATATAATGTTATTATTAATTGTATAGAACATGCTATAGGAGCAACTCTTGGTTTTAAACTATATCAAAATATGTATGATAAAGATTATGATACAGAAGAGTTTAGAAATATAAATGCTAATATTCATAATTATTCAGTAGAGGATTTATTAACTATTCTTTCTTTAAAAGATAAAAATGGTTATAATAAAGATGAAATAAATAACATGAAAGAAGCTTTTCAAAAGAGATTAAAGAGGTTAGATAATGAATAAGGTTATTGTGATAGTAGGACCTACTGGAGTAGGAAAAACAAAACTTAGTATAGAACTTGCAAAACTACTTGATGGAGAAGTTATAAATGCTGATTCAACCCAGGTTTATAGAGGACTTGATATTGCAACAGCAAAAGTAACAGAAGAAGAAAAAGAAGGAGTAGTACATCATTTATTTGATATAAAGGATGTTAATGATAACTATACAGTATATGATTATCAAAAAGATGCAAGAAAAACAATAGAAGAAGTTCTTTCTAAAGGTAAAACTCCTATCTTAGTAGGAGGTACAGGTTTATATATAAAAGCTGCTTTATATAACTATGATTTAGATGAAGAAGATAGTGTTAATTTAGTAGATTTATCTAAAAATGATGAAGAGTTATATAATGAACTTATAAAGATAGATCCTAATACTGATATTCATATGAATAATCGTAAAAGAGTTATAAGAGCTTTAAATTACTTTTATAAAACTAATGAAACCTTAAGTAGTAAAGAAAAAGCTGATACTATTCTTTATGATGCTATATTTATAGGTCTTACTACTGATAGAGATACTCTGTATGAAAGAATAAATAGTAGGGTAGATATAATGGTTAAAAATGGACTTCTTGATGAAGCTAAAAATATTTATGAAAGTAATATACGTACTAAAGCTATTACTACTCCTATAGGATATAAAGAGTTATTTCCATATTTCGAAGGAGAAAGCTCTTTAGATGAATGTCTAGATAAAATAAAACAAAGTAGTAGAAGATATGCTAAAAGACAGTATACTTGGAATAACCATCAGTTTAATGTTAACTGGTTTAATGTTAACTTTAAAAACTTTGATGAGACTGTTAAAGAGATATATGATTACATTAAAAAAGAGACTAATTAGTTTGATTAGTCTCTTTTTTAATATTCATAATTATTGGTAATATAATAGGTTTTCTTTCAGTAGTTTCATAAATATATGATGAAAGTTCTTCAACTATTTGAGTTTTTATTTCAGTATAATTTATTGGACCATTTAACTTTTGATTAATTGCGTGTTTTGCAATATCTTCAAGTTTTTTAAGTACATCTAAATTTTCATTTACTTGGATAAATCCTCTTGTAGTGATATTTGGTGTTGTAAGTAATTTATTATTTACTGTATCTAAGTTAGCGATTACTACTACAATACCATCACTTGCCATAATTTTACGATCTTTCATAACAGCATTTGAAACATCACCGATACGATTTCCATCTACATATACATCTCCAGCTTGAACAAATCCTGCTTTTGTTATTTTACCTTTATATAGTGATAATACATCACCATTACCTAGTATAAAGGTATTTTCTCTTGGAATACCACAGTCTACTGCAATATCCGCATGAGCTTTTAACATTCTGTATTCACCATGTACTGGCATAAAGTATTTAGGATTAATTAATCTCATCATTAATTTTAATTCTTCTTTATTACCATGTCCTGATGTATGAATATCAGAAAGTAGGGTATTAGTATAAACTTTTACTCCTCTTAAGTATAGTTTGTTTACTGTTCTAGAAATACTTACTGCATTTCCTGGAATTGCACTTGATGAAAATACTACTACGTCATCACTTTGTAATTTAATTTGTCTATGTGATCCATTTGCTATTCTAGATAGAGCAGCAAGTGGTTCACCTTGTGAACCTGTACAAAGTAAACATACTTTATTTGGTTCAAGGTTATTTGCTTCTTCTGGAGATATAATTACATCTTTAGCAGTAATATATCCTCCTTGTATTGATATTTCTAAGTTATTTTCCATAGATCTACCAAATACAGCAATTTTACGTCCATTTTTCTTACAAGTATCAACTATATGTTTAAGTCTATATATATTAGATGCAAATGTTGCAATAATAATACGACTATCTTTATGTTTAATAAAAATATCTTGTAAAGCCTCATCAACTTTAGATTCACTTGTAGAGAATCCTTCATTAAGAGCATTAGTAGAGTCAGAAAGTAATAAACTTACTCCTTCTTTACCAATTTTACTCATTTTATATAGGTTTGCCATTGGCCCTATAGGTGTTAAGTCAAATTTAAAGTCACCTGTATTAACAATAGTACCATTTGGTGTATGTATACATATACCATGAGAATCTGGAATAGAGTGAGTAGTTCTAAAGAATTCAACAGAGATATTTTTAAATCTTACAAATGTATCTTCTGTAAAAACGAATAAATTCTTATATTGTATATTTCTTTCCTCTAATTTTTTTCTAATTAATCCGACTGCTTGATTTGGGGCATATATAACAGGTATATTTACCTGTTGTAATAAAAATGGAATACTTCCAATATGGTCTTCATGACCATGTGTTATAAATAAACCTTTAATTTTATTTTCATTTTTCTTTAAAAATGCATAATCTTGAATGACATAGTCAATTCCCATTAATTCTCCTGCAGGAAATATTACTCCTGAGTCCATAATTACGATTTCATTTCCATGCATTACACAGTACATATTCTTTCCAACTTCACCTAAACCGCCAAGTGCAAAGATTTTAGTATCTGCGCCATCAAAAAATTTCATATTTACTCCTTTCTTTTTGGTCTTTGAAAAATTAACTATATCATTATATATTATTTTTTTCGTTTTGTCTAGTTTATGGTTTTTATTTATGGTAAGATTAAAATGGTGATTATATGTACATACGTGGTTTAAAAAAAGATATATTTCGTTTAACACTTGGATTATTTATATTTCTTATAGTAATAATCTTTTTACTTATTAATATAGTTCATATTAGTTCAGAAACTTCAGAAGAAAAAGAGTTTAAAAAAGAAGTAAAAACTTTAATAAAAGATGTAAGGCTTAACTGTAATGATATGAAGATAAAGGGAATGCATCATATCCAAACATATAAACTTGATAGAGGTTATATAAATGGTATGGAAAATACTTATCCTTCTATAGAAAGAGGAAGTGTTTCGGTAAATGATAAATGTGATATAAGCTTACTTGTATTTAGTGAAAACTATATGGCTTATAAACATACTAGTTCAATACTTTTTGTAGATAAGACTAATTATAATGAATGTAAAATAGATGGAGAACTTGAAATAGGTAAAACTATGAAATGTTTAAGTCAGGAATTCTATGTAATAGATTTTGATGATAAAAATATTACTCTTCTTAGTATGTATACTATTGATCCTAAGTACAATGTTCAAGATAAAAACAATAGTATAAAAGTACCTTTTGATAAAGAAAATAATCGTAATTCATCTAATAATACTTACTGTGATAATCCTTTATATGGATGTAATGTATATGACTATAAAGATGGAATATTTAGTAATGGAAAAGTAACAGGTACTGTAAAAGAAGAATCTAGTATTAAATACTATGTAGATAGTTATGCTTATAAAATGAATTTAAAAGGTTTTAAATCAGTATCACTTTTAAGTATAGATGATTTAAAGAAAATAGGGTGTGATTTAGATAAAAAGACATGTACTAATACTACTTATGACTTTTTATATAGTACTGGTTACTGGACTGGCTCTTATTACTCAGGATCTAGTTCACTTGTATACCAAGTATTAAGTGATGGAACTATTAGTACAAATTATGCTTTATATGATAATTATTTAGGTATTAGACCAGTATTTAGAATAGAAAGATACTAGTATTTTCCTTTATATTAGTGTAAAATGTTTATAGATAGAAGGTGACTAGATGGGATTATTTGACAAATTTAAAAACCTTTTTACTTCTAAAGGAAAAGAAGAAGAAAAAGAAGTAAAAGAAGAATTAGAAGTTTATGACGAAGGACTTAAGAAAACAAGAAATACCTTTGTTAATAAAATAAGTATTTTAAATAGTAAATATAAAAAAGTAAGTGATGAGTATTTTGAAGAATTAGAAGAAATACTTATTATGGCTGATATTGGTGTTAATACAGTAATGGAGTTTATAGATAAACTTAAAAAACGTGTAAAACATGAAAATATCACTGATTCAAAAGATTTAATGGAAGTAATAGTTGATGAAATGTTTATTATCTATGTAGGTAATGATATTTTAACAAGTAAAATTAATTATTCAGATGATTTAACAGTAATTCTATTTGTTGGAGTAAATGGTGCTGGTAAAACAACTACTATTGGTAAGCTTGCTTATAAGTTAAAAAGTGAAGGTAAGAAAGTAATGATGATTGCTGGTGATACTTTTAGAGCTGGAGCAGTAGAACAAATAGAAGAGTGGGGTAAAAGAGTAGGATGCACTTGTATATCAAAAGAAACTACTGATGCAGCAAGTGTAATCTATGATGGACTTACTAAAGCAAAAGAAGAAAAATATGATGTAGTACTTGTTGATACTGCAGGAAGACTTCAAAATAAAGATGGTTTAATGAGAGAACTTGAAAAGATTAATAAAGTTATTGGTAATATAGTACCAGGAGCTCCTCACGAAACGCTTCTTGTTATTGATGCAACAACAGGACAAAATGGTATTAGTCAAGCTAAAAGTTTTAAAGAAATAACTAATATAACAGGTATAGTACTTTCTAAGTTAGATGGTACTGCTAAAGGTGGTATTGTACTTGCTATAAAAGAAGCAGTTAATATTCCAGTTAAATTTGTAGGTATGGGAGAAAAATTAACTGACTTAAGAGTATTTGATATTGAAAAATATATCTATGGTTTATTTAAAGATTTAGGTGAATAATATGTTTTTTAAAAAGAAAAATAAATTATTTAATATAATGACACTTATTCAAAACGTACTAGCATGTATAACAATTGTTATGGCTTTTGTAAATTTATTTGATAATTTACTAAGTACTGAACTAAATATAATGTTATCTTTATTTTTATTAGTATTTGGTTTTAATAACTATAAGTTTTATAAACTAAAATACTTAACAGTAGTGTCATTTATATTATCAATTTTATTAATACTAGGAGTGATTTTTTAATGGAAATGGATAAAGAGATATACTTATGTAGTTTATACGATTACTACGGAGTACTTCTTACAGATAAACAAAAAGAATACTTTGAGGATTATTATTTTAATAATCTAAGTTTATCAGAGATAGCAGAAAATAATGAAACTAGTAGAAATGCTATTCATAAACAAATAAAAGAAACTGAAAACAAATTACTTGCTTTTGAAGATAAATTAAAATTATGTCAAAAGTATGAAGAAATAAAAGAGGTAATAAAAGATTTACCAAGTGATATAAAAGAACAAATAGAAGAATTATTATAAAAGGGGAGAATAATATGTTTGGAAGTATAGTTTATTTAGATAATAACTTTGCTCATATTGAAATACCAGATGGTGTTCCAGTATCAGAAAACTTAATGAACTTACATGTTATCTTTGAAGATAACAGTAAAAAGATACTTGGAGAAGTAGCAGATTTTGATAAAAAAATAGTAAAAGTTAGATTCTTAGGTGAAATAGTTAATGGAAGATTTGTTGGTGGTGTAATTAGAAAACCAACTCTTCAAGCAAAATTAAGAATTATTAATAAAGAAGAACTTGGACTTATAGTAGGTGATGAAGGACCTGGTACTATGCAACTAGGTGTATCACCTTTATATAATGATTATCCTATTAGAATAAATATGAATGATTTATTTAGTAACCACTTTGCTATATTTGGTAATACTGGTTCAGGTAAATCATGTGGTGTCGCAAGACTACTTCAAAATGTATTCTATGATCCAGGATATATGCCATTTAAATCTAATTTCTTTATCTTTGATGCATATGGTGAATATCATAATGCTTTTAAAGATATTAATAAGATTAATCCTAATTATAACTTTAAATTTTTTACAACTAATTTAGAAGCACCAAAAGAAAACATATTATGTATTCCTTTATGGCTTCTAGGTAGAGATGATTATGCATTACTTTTACAAGCAGAAACACATTCTCAGCTTACTATAATTGAAAGTATGCTTAAGTATGTAAATATCTTTGTAAGTGATGATGAAACATCTAAAAAATTCTGTAACCATATAATTGCTAAAGCAATTATGGCTATTCTATTTACAAATCAAACTTGTGCTAGTAAGAAAAATGATGTATTTGGAGTACTAGCTACATGTTCTACTCCAGAATTTAACTTAGAAACAGTAGTTAAAGGAGTAGGTTATACTCGTAAATTTAGAGATTTATTCATTATAGATACAGCAGGACAATTCCCTGAAAGTAACTTAATGATTGAATATGTAACATCATTTATTGATGATAAACTAGATACATATGAATCTAAAACAATGAATTATTATACTTTAGAAGATCTAGAAAGAGCTCTTTCATTTACTTTAATTAGTGAAGGACTTTTAAAGAATGAAAAGATGTATAATGAAGCAGTAACTTTAAAAGTTAGATTACATGCTTTAGTTACTGGAGAAAACTCCGCATTCTTTAGATATCCTAAATTTATTACACTTGAAAATTATATAGCAAGTTTAATATCTATTAATGGTAAAAAAGCTCAAATAGTTAACTTTAACTTAGAAGAAGTAGATGATACTTTTGCTAAAACAATAACTAAGATTTATTCTAAAATGTTATTTGATTTTACTAAGAAATTAAGTGTAAGAGCATCTATACCATTCCATATATTCTTAGAAGAAGCACATAGATATGTACAAGCAGATAATGATAGATTCCTTCTTGGTTATAATATATTTGAACGTATAGCTAAGGAAGGAAGAAAATATGGTTTAATATTTAACCTTATTTCTCAAAGACCAGTAGAATTATCTGACACAGTTATATCTCAAACAAGTAACTTCTTAATCTTTAAGATGAACCATCCTAGAGATCTAGAATATATTGAAAAGATGTTACCAAATATTAGTAAAGAAGTAGTTGAAATGCAAAAATCACTTCAACCAGGTTCTTGCGTAGCATTTGGTAAAGCATTTAAAATACCTATGATAGTTAAGATGGAAATGCCAAATCCAGAACCATATAGTAGTAACTGTGATGTTTATAACATGTGGCAGGTAAAGAGAAATGGTTAAGGGTAGAAAACTATTTAAAAAGAAAAATAAAGACTTACCAGTTAAACTAAATAGTCTAGTTTATGATGATGGTAAATCTAAAGTTCCTGCAACAGTAATCTTTATAATTATTCTTTTAATGGGCGCTTACGTAATCCATGATCAGTTTTATAAAGATAAAAGTAAATATAATAACTATGTAGTAGATGATATTACTGATATTAGAATTGATAATACTAAAGAATATGTATATAAAGATAATGATAAAATAGTTATTAATATGAATAAAGAAGAACTAAGAACTTTAGAATCTAATCTTAATACTGGTGATAATACATTTGATATATTTATATCAAATGATGTAGTATCAATAATTAGTTATGAAGAGAATAATTACTATACATATAATATAGATAAGAAATATGGAACTATTTATGATATAAATACTTTATTAAGTAAATTTTCTATATATGATGAAGAAAGTATATCAAAAGGAGATAGTACAGCATATTTCGTAAATAATAACTGTTTAGGTCTTATATATAAAGATGAAGAAAATACATTAGGATATAGCTCATCTTTAACACATAATTGCATAAAATAAGCGGATTTCCGCTTTTTTTATGCTATTTTATTAAAAAACTTGTTCACATTTTATAAATTGTGTTATAATTAACACGTAGCAATTTTTATGTCTCGCTAGCTCAGTTGGTAGAGCAACTGACTCTTAATCAGTGGGTCCAGGGTTCGAGTCCCTGGCGGGACACCATTTTATAAATGAATTACCAGTTGGTAATTTTTTTTATTATATGATATAATACGCCGTATCGAGGGGATATTATGGTTAACAAGCTAAATATCAATAAAGCTAATAGAAATTTATTTATAAGTGAAATAAATGATAAGGAATCAAAGTTTAATTCTAAGTATCCTAAAATAGTAGAAAGACAAAAAACTGTTATAGGAGTATCATTAAATCCATATTCACAATATAGAAAAATAGTTACTGATTTATCTGATAAATTAGAAGAAGATGGACTATATTATTTTGCAAATGAATTTCCTTATAGAGATGAATTAGAATTAGTCTTAAAAGACTACTGTGAAACTCAAAGTACTAAGGCTTTTGTATATCAAAACTTTATGTATGATTTTGATATAACTTATAAAAGATTAAGACTTATAAAAGCTTATTTATCTGCATCTAAAGCCGCTAAAGTAATAAATGAGTATATAATAAATGCGGCAAATATGAAAATATTTGATATTAACCTTGTATTAGATCAACTTGGTAAATTAAGATATAGCGATGATACTATTACTCAAAGTGCAACAGCAGTACTTTTTAAAGAATATATGGATAAAGGAGATTCCTTCGTAACTCCTTGTCAGTTCTTACTTGAACACGATAGAGAATTATTTGAAAAAACTTATTTAAAAGATACATTTATGGAGTATTATCCACAATTTAAAGAATTAGCAGTAGCTAGTGATAATAAACATCAATTAGTAAAGAAAGATGAAAGCAAATAGCAAGTAATCTTTTTTTAATTTTTGCTTGCATTTATATACCAATTTGTATATAATAATTTTTGCAAAGAGGGCATTTTTAAAAAATGTTTGTAATTTGTAAAAAAGTACTTGTCAAACCAAGTAAAATATAATATAATGAAGTAGTCGTTGACAAATTAAATGGGCCTGTAGCTCAGCTGGTTAGAGCGCACGCCTGATAAGCGTGAGGTCGATGGTTCAAGTCCATTCAGGCCCACCATTTAGTTTAGCTATATGGAAAACTAGTTAATAACAAATAGATCTTTGAAAATTGAATAGTACTTGTCGCAAAGTAAACAAAAATTGTAAGGTAAAGAAACAAAGAGTGCACGGTGAATGCCTTGGCACTAGGAGCCGATGAAGGACGTAACTAACGACGATACGCTACGGTGAGCTGTAAGTGAGCTACGACCCGTAGATTTCCGAATGAGGAAACTCACTAGTTTGAAGAACTAGTATCTTCAAGTGAATTCATAGCTTGTTGAGGGGACACCCAGGGAACTGAAACATCTAAGTACCTGGAGGAAAAGAAAGAAATTCGATTCCCAAAGTAGAGGCGATTGAAATGGGAAAAGCCCGTTAGAATCAAGAGTTATAAAATTTTAGTATAGTTGAATGTTCTGGAATGCTCAACGATACAAGGTGAAAGTCCTGTAAGCGAAATACTAAAATCTCTTCTAACATAGAGTAAGGCGGGACACGTGGAATCCTGTCCGAATATAGCGAGGACCATCTCGTAAGGCTAAATACTACCTAGTGACCGATAGTGAACCAGTACCGTGAGGGAAAGGTGAAAAGAACCCCGGGAGGGGAGTGAAAAGAACCTGAAACCATGTACTTACAATTAGTTAGAGCCCGTTAATGGGTGATAGCGTGCCTTTTGTAGAATGAACCGGCGA
>JAEEMF010000021.1 GCA_016283075.1 Bacilli bacterium
TCTTAAAGCATCAACTAATTCTTCGTACTGTTTATTAGTTATTTCGTCATCTACTAGGTCTCCTGTTATAACGATTATATCTGGTTTTAATTTATTAACATCTTTTACTATTTTTTCAATATCAGATTTTTTAGTACTTCTATTACCATAGTGAATATCTGATAAATGTGCTATTTTGAATCCATCATATTCTTCTGGTAACTTATCACTTTTAACTAGATATTCTTTTACATAAAAACCTGATGTTCCTATAATCATAGCGTATAAATATATAGCTACCATTAATAGTATTATAACAAGTGTTATTAATAATATTTTTATTTTAATACTCATCATATCACCATACTAATTTTACCATATTTTTTTATATTTGTTTATGCTTAAAATGTAAATGATTTGTATATTTATAAATGTTAAATATATGGTAAGAAAATTGAAAGATAATTATATTATTTTAAAAGAGTTATAGGTCTTTTTATTTCGTTATGTTATAATTAATTATAGGGTGATGATATGGCTAAAGAAGTATTAGATAATAAGTGTCCTTCTTGCGGAGCAGCAATATTTTTTAATCCTACTTTAGGTAAATGGAAATGTCGCTACTGCGATAGTGAATTTACTTTAGAGGAGATGCAAAAACATAATAATGCTAGTAATGCCGATTATAACGATGTAAAAAGTGGCGGTAATTACAAAGCTGAAGATGACACTAATTATGTTACTTATATATGTCAGGACTGCGGAGCACAAATTGTTGCGGATGAACAAACTGCTTCTACATTCTGTGTATATTGTGGTAATACAGCAATTTTAAAGAATAAGTTAACTGGTGAGTTCGCACCAGATTATATAATTCCATTTAAGCAAGAAAAGAAAACAGCTATTGAAAAGTTTAAAGGTTTATCTAAAGGACATCCTTTAATGCCTAGGTCTTTTAATAATGAAAAGAATATTGAAAAGATAACAGGTGTATATATACCTTTTTGGCTTTATGATATAAATGTATCTGGACAGGTTGATTTAACAGGTGAAAAAGTATCTTCTTGGTCATCTGGTGATACTACATATACTAAGACTGATTATTATAAAATGCAAAGAAATTTAACAATGGATTTTGATAGAGTTCCAGTAGATGGTTCTACTAGATTTGATGATTCTATAATGAATTCTATTGAACCATTTAATTATAAAGAAGTTGTTGATTATAACCATGCTTATTTATCAGGTTTTTTAGCTGAAAGATATGATATAAATAACGAGAATTTGTTTAAAGATGCAGCAGAAAGAACTCTTACATCTGCTAAAACAGAAGTACTTTCTTCTTGTGTAGGATATTCTTCTAAGAGAATAACTAATAATGGTTTAGTTGCTAAACAAACAAAACTTGAATATGCACTTTTCCCTGTTTGGATGGTAAATGTTAAATATGGTGATAAGTATTATACATTTGCTATGAATGGTCAAACTGGTAAGTTTATTGGTAATATTCCTATTGATAAAAAGCGTTTACTTATGTATTCAGTAATGGTATTTGCTATATGTTTTGCAATTTTACTTGCAATATCATATGTGATGTATCTATTTAATAAATAGGAGGTTTATATGAAAAAGAAATTATTAATTTTAATTACATTTATTTCGATATTCTTCCTTACTTTAAGTGGTACATATGCTAAAACTCCTAAGACTTATGATAGAAATACTTTAAATAACTTAGGTGTTAATAAAAAATGGAAAATTACTGATAACAATAAGAAAAATGTACTTGCAACATATAAAGTTGATGCTTCTGAAAAAATCTATGATTTTTCAGATATATTAACTGATGATGAAGAAAAGAAATTATCTAAACAAATAGAAGAATTTATAAAGAAAACTGGATTTGATATGGTTATCTTTATTGATAATAAATCATATTCTCGTGATGATGAGAATACTACATATGCTACTGATTTTTATGATTATAATGACTTTGGTATGAGTTCGACTCATTATGATGGTGTTATGATTTTTAGAAATACTTATGAGGCTGATAAATATTTTGATGCATTCTCATTTGGAGAAGCTCAGCTTTATATTCCATCTAGAGAACTTGATGCTACATTAGATGATATATATAATGAGATAAGTTCATCTCATTATTATGAAGGCTTTTCTAAATATATAGCTGATATGACTAAATATTATGAAAATGGTAAACCATCTTCATATGATAAAGCTTATATAGATGATACTGGTCATATAGCATATAATACTGAAATTACTGGTAGTGCTACCGAAACTCAAGATAGAACTACCTTAGATAACTTAGGTGTTAATAAGAAATGGAAGATTACTGATTCTAATAGAAGTAATGTTCTTGATACTCCTAAGGTTGATGCTAGTTTTAAAATCTATGACTTTTCAGATATTTTAACTCCTGCTGAAGAAGCAAGTTTAAAAATAATGATTGATGATTTTAGAGATAAAACTGGATTTGATATGGTAATATTTACTGATGATTTTGCTTATACTAATGATTATGCAAATACTACACGCGCAACAGATTTCTACGATTATAATGATTTTGGTATGGGTACAGAAAATTATGATGGTGTACTTTTATTTAGAAATACATATAAAGATGATCCATATTATGATGCGCTCTCATTTGGTAAAGCTCAGCTTTATATTACTCCATCTGAACTTAGTATTACTTTAGATCATATATATGACTTAGTTCATAGTGGGCAATACTATGAAGGATTTAAAAAGTATATTGAAGAGATGACTCTTTGTTATGATAATGGTATCTCTGATGCCTATAAAGATGCTTATATAGATGATACTGGTCATATAGTATTTCCTTATAAAGCTAACTATGCAATGCTTGGTTTTGTAGCTGTTATTATTACTATTATTGTAATGATAATTATGGCTTCTAAACATAAAATGATTAAGAAAGCTACTAATGCAACTGATTATATTGAAGAAGGTAAGACTAACTACTCAGTTAAGTCTGATCAGTTCTTAAGATCTAGAACTACTTCTTATACTCATTCGTCTAGCTCGGGTAGTGGCGGAGGAGGAGGTTTCTCTGGCTCAGGAAGTTCTGGCGGAGGATTCTCATCTGGCGGAGGTCGTCATGGATAAGATAAATGATATTTCATTTATCTTTTTTATTTGTTATAATTAGGTCGGTGATGAATATGAAGAGACCGGAAATCTTAGCGCCAGCTGGAAATATGATGTGTTTAAAAGCAGCGATAGCTGCGGGGTGTGACGCTATTTATTTAGGAGGAAGTTTTTATGGAGCAAGAGCTTTTTCTAATAATTTTAGTAACGAAGAAATTATAGAAGCAGTAACACTTGCACATAAATATGGTGTAAAAATTTATGTAACTGTTAATACTATTATTTATGAACATGAAGTGAAAAACTTTATGAAATATATTGAATTTTTATATATGAATAATGTTGATGCTGTAATTGTTCAAGATATAGGTATGATGGATTTAATTAGACAAACTTATCCGGATTTTGATGTACATGCTTCTACTCAAATGCATATTCATACTTTAGAAGGGGTTAAATTTGTAGAAGATTTAGGACTTACTAGAGCAGTACTTGCTAGAGAAACTACTATTGATGATATAGAAAACATTAAGAAAAATACTAATATTGAACTGGAAATATTTGTACATGGTGCTCTTTGTATTTCTTACTCTGGTCAGTGTTTAATGAGTTCTATAATAGGCGGAAGAAGTGGTAATAGAGGTACTTGTGCTCAGCCATGTCGTCAAAAATATAATGTACTTGATAGTGATAAGAAAAAGGTTAATAACTATGAATATAACTTAAGTACAAAAGATTTAAATTCTTTAGAAAATGTAGGAAAATTAATTGAAATAGGAGTAGATAGTCTTAAGATAGAAGGACGTATGAAATCTCCTAGTTATGTATATTTAGTTGTATCTCTTTATAAGAAGGCTATTGATAGTTATTTAGAAAATAAAAAAGTTAAAATAGATGATGAAGATATAAAGAAATTAATGGTTACTTTTAATAGATTATATACAAAAGGATTTATGTTCTATGAAAAGAATAATGACTTTATTAATCCAGTTAGACCTAATCATCAGGGTATAGAAATAGGAAAAATTATTAAGTCTAAAAATGGTTTTATAACTATTAAATTAAGTGAAAAACTTAGTATTAATGATGGTATTAGAATAGTAGATAAAGAAGATACTGGATTTATTGTTACTAACATGTATAAAGGAAGTAGTAGTATTAAAACTGCAAATGCTGGAGATACTATTAGTATTAAGACTCCTTATAATATAAAAGAAAACTTAGTAGTACTTAAAACACTTGATTATGAACTAAATAAAGCTATTGAATCACTTATAAATAAAAATGAAAGATATGTCTTTATTAATGGTAAGATTACTATTAAAGAAAATGAGATTATGACTTTAGAAGTAAGAGATAGTACTCATACTATTAAAGTAAGTAGTGATAATATAGTTACTAAGGCTATTAATAATCCTAGTACTTCTGATATGGTACTTAAACAGCTTAATAAAACAGGTGATACTGTATATAAGTTTTTATCTATAGAAACTGACTATAATGAAAAGTTATTTGTTCCTATAAAAGAACTTAATGAACTTAGAAGACTAGCACTTCTTAAACTAGATAGTGAAAGATTGAAACTTAATAGAAGTTATAAAGAAGGAAAATATAAAAGAAAAGTTAAGGAGTATCCTAAAAGTTATAATAAGAATGTTTATATTGAAGATGAAGAAGCATTTTTAAATACTGATTTATCTAAATATAATATGGTTTATGTAGATGAGGATGTATTTAATAAATATAAGGATAAATATAATAATATATATTTAAAATTACCTAGAGTTAAACCTGTATATAAAGAATATGATACTCATATACTTGTATCTGAACTTGGTAGTGTTTATAAATATAAAGATATTGATACTGATTTTTCTTTAAATATTGTTAATTCATATAGTGTAGCTCTTCTTCATAGTATGGGAGTAAATAAAGTAACACTTTCTTATGAATTAAACGAAAGACAAATTGCTAAACTTATTAATTGTTATAATACTAGGTATCATAAACATCCTAATTTAGAAATGATTGTCTTTGGAAGGGAAGAGCTTATGGTATCAAAGTTTAATGTTCTTAATTACTATAGTTTAAAAAATGAAGGATACTTAGAAGATAGATTTAAGAACCTATATCCTATTAAAGAACATAATGGACTTATGTATATATATAATAATAAGGTAAGATATAATAAAGACTTAGATTTATATCATGAACTTGGTATTAATAATTTTAGATATAATATTGTTAAAAAAGAGGACTTAAAGTTAATTTAAGTCCTTTTTATGTTATAATAATATTAATAATGAGGTGGCAATATGGAAAAGAGAAGAGTTAGCCTTACTTTTAAAATATTTCTTATTATTTCAATAATGTTTTCAATGTGTTTAGGCTCTCTTGCGCTTTACTATAAATATTTATATAAATCTAATGTTAAAGCCTTGCTTTCTAAAGATATAAAAGCTTTTACTAGTTCACTTGGTAAAACAGTAGATTTATATAATATGAAAGACTTTTCAGTTGCGACTTCTCTAATAAGAGGTACTGATATAACTTTAACTGGAGATGTTTATGATAAAGTAGATGATGAAGGTAATCATGACTTATATCGTAAAGTTAAGTATGAAAATGAAGAGTACTATATGAATCCAGAAGATATATCTACTACTTATGAAGATAGTGTTAAACAAAAAGAAGTTTATGTTAGAACCAGTTTAACTACTTATAAAGATAATGAAAGTTCTAATATATTAGGATATAGTAAAAAAGGTAGTAAGTTAGAAATACTTGGTTTTGATAAAATAAATGATGATGGTTCAGTAAATATGTATAAGGTTAAAATAAATGATACTACTGAAGGATACATATATGCTAAGTATACTGTGGATACTAAAGAAGAAGCAGATAAAGTATATAATGAAAACGGCACTTATGATAAACATAAAGATCGTAAGTATAGATTTGAATTATATGGAGGTTCTCCTAAAAACTTAGATTACTATCCATATGAAAAACCTACATTTGAAGATAATCCATTTGTAGATCAAACTAAAACTTATTATTTAGCTGGTACTAAATATATATTAGGTGATATTGATAAATATATTAATTTAGCTAAAAAAGCAGGAGCAAATGCTTTTGTAGTGGATATAAAAGATGGTGCACTTGCTTATAAATCAGAAGTAGCTAAATCATATACAATGTCTAGTTATAATAGTGCTATGAACTCTATCGATACATATAAAAATGCTATTAAAAAGATTAAAGAATCAGGATTATATGTAATAGGTAGAATTGTACTTTTTAATGATAGTACTTATGCTAAAGATAATTCAGGTGAATGTATTTTAAGCACATCTGGTAATAGTACTGGATGGGTAAGTGCATATAGCAGAAGAGCCTGGGAATATAATGTTAAACTTGCTAGAGAAGCGGTAAGTTTATTTGGATTTAATGAAATTCAATTTGATTACGTTCGTTTCCCAGAAAGTTCATGGAATTATTCTAAATGGGGATATAATTTTAGAAATACATATAATGAAGAAAAAGCTGAAGCTGTACAACATTTCTTATATTACGCAGCTGATGAAATACATAAAGATCATGTTTATTTATCGGTAGATGTATTTGGAGAATCTTCATCTGATTATGTAACAGCATATGGTCAGTACTGGCCTGCTATATCTAATATAGTAGATGTAATAAGTGCTATGCCATATACTGATCATTTTGATAGAAGTAATAGTGCTTACTGGACTAATCCATATAGTACTATGTTAAACTGGGGTAAAACAGCAGCTGCTAGACAAAAAGAAATACCTACTCCAGCACATGTTAGAACTTGGATAACAGCATATAATACACCATATTGGAAAACAAAACCTGATGTATACGTTTCATCTGATTATATTGAAAAACAGGTTAGAGGTCTTGTTGATGCGGGACTAGGACATGGTTTTATTACATGGAATGGTAATTCAAACTATACGATATATGAAAAAATTTCAGCAGCATTTGGTAAGGAGTATTAAAATGTCAAAAGAAAAGAAAATTAAAATTAATGATATAGAGTATGAAGTAGTAAAAGATTATAAAGATGCTATTGATACATCAGTTATTACAGAAATGTATACTGATTACTTTGAAGTATATGACTACTTATTTGGAGACTGGTCATATGGTAAACTTCGTCTAAAAGGTTTTTGTGATAAAGGTAATAAACTTAAGAATGAAATTAACTCATATGATAAGATAGATGACTATATTAAAACATACTGTGCATATGAATGTAGTTACTTTATACTAAAGAAAGTTAGTTAGTGTATATTTGACAAATATTAAGATATCATATAAAATAATACCTGCTTAGAAAAGGAATGTTTTTATGGATATTTTTACTAAAGAATATATTAATTACCTAGAATCTTTAATCACTATTTTCACTGTGGATAAAGGTATTGTTAAAGTATTACTTATTAGAAAACAAACTGATCCATATAAAGGATACTGGAGTCTTCCAGGTGATGGTTTAAAGAATAATGAAACTTTAGAAAATAATATTACAGATGCACTTCTAGATCAAACCGGACTACTTAATGTATATATTGAGCAGTGTTATACTTTTAGTGCACTTAATAGAAATTCTGAAGAAAGAGTTATTGCAACATCATTTATGGGTATTGTTGATAGTGTTAGTGCGGTCATTAAAAGACAAGATAGACCTAATATTATCAGTGAGTGGTTTCCAATAAATGATATTCCTAAAATGGCATATGACCATGAAGCGGTTATAAAGAAAAATATTGAATTCTTAAAACGTAAGATAGTTAATATAAATACATTAAAAGCTTTTTTCCCAAGTGACTTTACTTTACCTGAAATACAAAAGGTATATGAACAAATACTTGGTAAGACTTTTGATAGAAGAAACTTTAGAAAGAAATTTGTAGGTCTTAATTTAATAGAAGATACTAATGAAAAGAATATTGGTTTTAATGGAAGACCTGCTAAATTATATAAATTTAAAGAAAATATTAAACAAATAGATTTATTTTAAAGGAGTGGTTTTGATGGATAATAAGGGTTTTGGAATTATTGAATTATTTATCTTTTTAGGTTTTACTGTACTTGTAATATTTACAGCATTTACTTTCTTTAATCATTTAGTAGGAGATATTTTATATGATAACTCTGGTAGTTCATATAATTATGAAAATCCATATACTAAATATTATAAAGATGGTACTATTTCAAGAGTAGATAATACAGTAAAAGCTAAAAGTAACAAAACTATTGTTGGAAATTATTCTGATATTGAAAAAGAATTATCTAAGAGTGCTAAAGAGTATTTTAATGATAATTATAAATATTTAGATAAGAATGATAGTTTATATGTAAAATCATCTACTTTAAAAGAAAATGGATACATAGATAGTATTAAAAATAATGAAGATGAATCTATTTGTACAGGTTATACTATTATTACAAATAATGGTGGTATAAACTATAAATCATATATTAGTTGTCCTAACTATAAAACAAGTGGTTATTGTGACTAAAAAATGTAAATAAATGCTTGACTTTATATATATCAAATGATAATATATTGTTGCATTCAACTGAGAAGGTTTGCTGCGAAGCAAATCTTTAATTAGTGTTAAAATGAAACACCTGGATGTGTGTAAAGAGAGAGGAGGATATATATGCCTACAATTAATCAATTAGTAAGAAAAGGTAGAAGTAATAAAGTTAGAAAGAGTAAAGCTCCAGTTTTAAATGTTGGTTACAATAGTAAAGACAAAAAACAAACTGATCAAAACTCTCCACAAAAACGTGGTGTTTGTACTCGTGTTGGAACTATGGCTCCAAAGAAACCAAACTCAGCTTTAAGAAAATATGCCCGTGTTAGATTAAGTAATGGAATGGAAGTTACTGCTTATATTCCAGGAGAAGGACATAACTTACAAGAACATAGCGTTGTTTTAATTCGTGGTGGACGTGTTAAGGACTTAATCGGTGTTCGTTATCACATTATTCGTGGAACTATGGATACTGCTGGTATTGAAAAACGTCGTCAAGGTCGTTCTAAATACGGTACTAAGAAACCAAAATCAACTAAATAATAAATTATTAACAATATATTAAATTCGAGAGGAGGAATATTATGCGTAAAAGACGTGCAACAAAAAGAGACGTTTTAGCAGATCCAATATATAATTCTAAATTAGTTACAAAATTAATTAATAGATTAATGTTAGATGGTAAAAAAGGTGTAGCTCAAACTATCCTTTATGATGCTTTCGATATGATCAAAGAAAAATCTGGTTCTAATCCAGAAGAAGTATTTGAAAAAGCACTTGAAAACATTAAACCAGCTCTAGAAGTTAAATCTCGTCGTGTTGGTGGAGCTAACTATCAAGTTCCAGTTGAAGTTAGAGCTGACCGTAGTGAAGCACTTGCTCTTCGTTGGTTAGTTCAATATGCTCGTTTAAGAGGAGCACATTCAATGGCTGAAAACTTAGCTAATGAAATTATTGATGCATCTAATGGTGTAGGTGCAGCTGTTAAAAAACGTGAAGATACTCATCGTATGGCTGAAGCTAATAAAGCATTCGCACACTACAGATGGTAATTCTAAGAAAGGAAACTATTTATGGCTCGTGAATATAGCTTAAAAGACTATCGTAATATCGGAATAATGGCTCATATCGATGCTGGTAAAACAACATTCACTGAAAGAGTTTTATTCCATACAAAGAAAATCCATAAAATTGGTGAAACACATGATGGTGCTTCACAAATGGACTGGATGGCTCAAGAACAAGAACGTGGTATTACAATCACATCTGCAGCTACTACAGCATTCTGGAAAAAACACAGATTAAACATCATTGATACTCCAGGTCACGTAGACTTTACTGTAGAAGTTTCTAGATCACTTCGTGTACTTGATGGTGCTATTGCACTTTTAGACGCACAAGCTGGTGTTGAACCTCAAACTGAAACAGTTTGGAGACAAGCAACTGAATTTAAAGTACCTCGTATGATCTTCTGTAACAAGATGGATAAAATGGGTGCTAGTTTCGAATATAGTTTAAAAACTATTGACGATCGTTTAGGTGTAAATGCAAAACCAATTGAATGGCCAATTGGTGCTGAAAATGAATTTAATGGAGTTATCGATTTAGTAACTATGAAAGCTTATCATTTCGATGGTAAACCAGAAGAAGAATATACTGAAATCGAAATTCCAGCTGATCTTAAAGATCTTGCTGAACAAAAACATATGGAACTTGTTGAGTCTGTAGTTGAGTTCGATGATGACATTATGTCAAAATACCTAGAAGGTACTGAACCAACTGTTGAAGAAATCAAACATTGTATTCGTAAAGGTACACTTGCAGTTGAATTCTTCCCAGTTATGTGTGGTACTGCTTTAGGAAATATGGGTGTTAAACTTGCACTTGATGCAGTTATCGATTACATGCCATCTCCACTTGATATTGAATCAATTAAAGGTGTAGATTTAGAAGGTAAAGAAATCGTTAGACATCCTGATGATAACCAACCTTTCGCTGCTTTAGCATTCAAGGTTATGACTGACCCATTCGTAGGTAAGTTAACTTTCTTCCGTGTATATTCTGGTAAATTAGATGCTGGTTCTTATACACTAAATGCTACTAAAGATGAAAAAGAAAGAGTTGGACGTATTCTTCAAATGCATGCTAATAACCGTACAGAAATTTCTGAGGTTTATGCAGGAGATATCGCTGCTGCTGTAGGACTTAAAAATACTACAACTGGTGACACTTTATGTGATGAGAAACATCCATGTATTCTTGAATCTATGGAATTCCCAGAACCAGTTATTGAACTTGCTGTTGAACCAAAATCAAAAGCAGATCAAGATAAAATGGCTGTAGCACTTCAAAAATTAGCAGAAGAAGATCCAACATTCAGAGCTTCTACTAACCATGAAACAGGACAAACTATTATCGCTGGTATGGGTGAACTTCACCTTGATATCATCGTTGATAGAATGAAACGTGAATTCAACGTTGAAGCTAATATTGGACAACCACAAGTTTCTTACCGTGAAACTTTAACTGCTACTGCTGATTGTGAAGGTAAATATATTAAACAATCTGGTGGACGTGGACAATATGGACATGTTTGGGTTAAATTCGAACCAAATCCAGATAAAGGATATGAATTCGTTGATGCAGTTGTTGGTGGTGTTGTTCCACGTGAATACATTCCAGTAACTGATAAGGGATTACAAGAAGCTATGAAAACTGGTGTTCTTGCTGGATACCCTATGATCGACGTTAAAGCAACATTATTTGATGGTTCATACCATGATGTAGACTCATCAGAAATGGCTTTCAAAGTTGCTGCAAGTTTAGCTTTAAAAGAAGCTGCTAAAAAATGTAAACCAGTTCTTCTTGAACCAATTATGAAAGTTCAAGTTGTTGTTCCAGATGAATATCTTGGAAACGTTATGGGTGATATTACATCACGTCGTGGACGTCCACTTGGACAAGAATCAAGAGGAAACGCTTTAGCAATTGATGCTATGGTACCACTTGCTGAAATGTTTGGTTATGCAACAAGTTTACGTTCTAATACACAAGGACGTGGAACATTTACAATGGTATTTGATCATTATGAAGAAACACCAAAGAATATTACTGAACAAATTATTAAGAAAAATGGATCAAACAACTAATAAATCGTTATAAAAATACTTGAAAAATACCAAGTATTATTATAAAATAAAATAGTAATTAAAAAAGAGGAGGAAATTTAAATGGCAAAAGAAAAATTTGACCGTTCAAAACCACACGTTAACATTGGTACAATCGGACATGTTGACCATGGTAAAACTACATTAACTGCTGCTATTTCTAAATGTTTAGCAGGAAAAAATGGAAATCAAGCTGTTGATTTTGCAAACATTGATAAAGCACCAGAAGAAAGAGAACGTGGTATTACTATTAATACTGCACACATTGAATACTCTACTGATAAGAGACACTATGCTCACGTAGACTGCCCAGGACATGCTGACTATGTTAAAAACATGATCACAGGTGCTGCTCAAA
>JAEEMF010000001.1 GCA_016283075.1 Bacilli bacterium
ATATGTTTAATATCTTCAAATACTTTTTCTGTATATTCTTTTATTTCATTCATTTTATCTTTTTCCTTTCTACGGACTACAAGTCTCTATTTTCAATTTATTATTTTTAATTTTAAACATAATACTGCCATCTTGATCTGTTCTATATATTTTTGATACTTTTAGATTATTTAAGACTTCTTTATTTGGATGACCATATCTATTATTCTTTCCAACACTAATAATGGAATATTTAGGATTCAATTTATTTATAAATTCTTTACTACTACTTGTTTTAGAACCGTGATGTCCTATTTTAAGTACATCTATATTTGGTAAATTATAATTACTTAGTATATCCTTTTCTTTTTCTACTCCGGCATCTCCCATAAACATAAATTTATATCCATTTATATTTGTATATATGACATTACTATTTTCATTTTCATCATTATACATTTTTGTATAAAAAAAGCTTAATATATCATTATCTATATTTAAATCTTTAATACATGAGTAATATAGTATTTTTTTCTCATCTAATTTTTCTATTAAATTATTTTCTAATTCATTAACTTCTCCGCAATTAAATACTACTTTATTTACTTTATAGTTATTTATTAAATCGGTAGCTTCTCCCATATGATCAAAATCTCCGTGACTAAGTATTATTGTTACATCTTTAATTCCTTTTGATTTTAATACTGGTATTAACACTTTATTTCCTATGTCGTAGGAAGTACTACCTCCAGTATCAATTAATATATTCCCTTTATTATAAGGATATTCTATTAATATAGAATCTCCCTGCCCTACATCTATAAAAGTTACTTTATAACTACTATCTAAGAATTTAATATTACTTAAAATATAAATATAGATTATTAGTATAAATAGTTTCTTTATATTAAATCCTTTATATAAATAGAAAAATAATATGTAATATATACTTATGTAAATGATATTTAAATGAGGTATTATTACATTTATAGAGTATTTATTACAAAATATTGATATAGTTTCAAATATCTTTACTACTATAAGTAGATATCTATTTAAATAAGGAATAATAAAAGTGAGTAAAGATAAAGGAAATAATATAAAAGAAAGAAGCGGTATAAATATAATATTTAGTAAAGGAGATAATATATTTATACTAAAGTTATTATTTATTGTTATAGGAAGACTTATTAAAAGGCAAAGTAAGCTAGTTTTAAATAGACTTAATATATAGTTACTACTATTAATAGGAAATAATATTAATCCAATACTTATAGTAAAACTATATATAAATCCAGTATTATAAATATAAAATGGATTAATAAATAGAAGTAAACACATTATAGATAAAATAATATCTATATTACTTATTCTCTTATTAAAGATACTTCTTATGATAAAAAATAGTGAACATCTTATTACAGAAGGACTCATTCCAGTAAAAAAGATAAAGAATACTAAAAAGATAGATATGAGTATATTAGATACTATTTTTCTTTTAAATATCTTATTTAGCATTAAAGATAATACTACTATAAAGAATGTTATATGCATTCCAGATACACAGAATAAATGACTTATACCATTTAATTGATATGAGGAGTATATTTCATCATCTAAATCATTTTTAGCTAAAATTAGGGTATTTAAATAATGATTATCTATCTTATTTAGTCTATTTATAACTATATTCTTTATTTTATAGAAAATATTAGTATTATTCTTAATCTTAATACTATCTAAAGTAAATGTATTATATATTTTCTTACTTAATAGATAGTTTCTATAGTTAAACATATTAAAGTTAGTATTCTTACTAGGAAGATTACTTTTCCCTTTTACTATAACGTAATCTCCTAAAGAAATATTACTTTTAAAGTTATAATCATTTACTAGAGTATTATTTATAACAAATGATACTTTATTTTCATAATAAGTAATATCTTTAATAGTACCTTCAATACTTGTAAATTCTTTATATGGATACTTATATAAATTTATAAATAATAGTACATATATAAAAGTACTACAAAGTAATATAATCCTTAATCTTTTCAAATATACTTTTTCCTATTCCTTTAACATTCATTATTTCTTCAATACTTTTAAATCCATTATTTTTATCGCGGTATTCTATTATTGCTTTAGCTTTAGATTCTCCGAGTCCCTTAATAGCTTTCAATTCATCAAGTGTAGCACTATTTATTGATACTTTAGTACTTTTTATAAAGTTTATTGTATCTATATTAGAAATATAGCTAGTAATTATAGATGAATTCTTTACTATAGGACAAATACATTCTTTATCAATATATTTAACACTTGTATGAGTCTTATACATTTCTTCTACTTCTTTATCACTATAGATTATTATTACATCTTCATCTTTTAGTTTTCTTGCTAAATTAGTTACACTTATATCAGATCCTTCTATTAAACCTCCACTTATATTAATAGCATCATTTGTAGTACTTCCTAGTTTTATAGTATATACTCCGGGATCTTTAACCATACCTTTTACTTCTACAGTAATCATTTCTTCTTTAGTATAAGAAAGCGCTATAAGTACAATAATATTTACCACAATTAAAAAGACATTTATTATATTTTTCATATCATCACCTATTAATATGATACGAGATTAAATGTCTATATCCTTTTTTTAAAAGAAAAAACTTATAAAAATTATAAGTTTTTAAGAATTTTGTCTATTTTCTATATTAATTCTTTGTACTACTCCTAAAGCAGCTATAAAAGATATTGTAAATGATCCTCCATAACTAATAAGTGGAAGTGGTACTCCGGTATAAGGAAGAAGTCCTAGAAGTCCTCCAATATTAAATACTACATGAGCAAATAAGTAGCATGCTACTCCAAAGCAAATATATCTTCCTCTAAGGGTTTTAGATTGTTTTGCTACTTTAAGTATATTAAGTATTAAAATAAAATATAGTATTAATAAAGCAAGACCTATAATAAGTCCATCTTCTTCTACTATAATAGCGAAGATACTATCTGTATATGCTTCTGGTATATAAGAATATTTTTGCTTACTTTTACTAATTCCTACTCCTGTTAAACCACCATCATTCATAGCAATATAACAGTTACATATTTGATAACCACTATTTTCATATTTAGAGCAAGGATTAAAGAACTCCGTTAAACGTTCTTTTTGCTCTTTAGTAAGAATATATCCTCTTGCTGCACCTAGTATAGGAAGAAGTACAATAGCTGTAGCCATAAGTATTAATATATGATTACGTTTATCTTTACTATCAAGTGGTCCTATTAAATATAATGAACCAGTTATAAATAGAATAATACTAGCAGTACCAATATCTCCTGATAAAACAACTACTACTGGAATTAATGCTCCTAGAACTACCCATTTAAGTGTAAATTTCCAAGGATCCATTGTTCCTTTTTTAAATCTAAGTGATGCACTTTCAAAGAATACTGCTATTGCAAGTATTAGTATTGGTTTAGCAAATTCACTAGGCTGTATTGAAAAGTGTTTTGTTATTGGAATCCAGTTAGTTGCACCTCTTTTAGCAGAACCATAGATAAATAATCCTACTACCAAGCATGTTATAACGAGCCATAATCCTTTAGTTATATATTTATAAAGTTTAGTTGGAAATATCATAGCAACACTTCCAATTGCTACTCCTCCACCTATCATAATTATATGTCTAAAAAAGAAATTAAACATAGAATAGTGATATCTTGATACAGATTCATTGGCAGATGCACTAACAACACTTAATGTACCAAATATTATTAAAACAACTGTAATAAAAAAGATTGGTTTATTTATTTTACTAAAAAAGCCATTATTTTTACTAGTTCTACTTTCTGCCATACATATCACCTTTACTATATAAATATAATAACATATTTAATATATTTTTACTATTAATAAATGCTTTACTTGTCACTTAGTAAACGTTTTTTTACCCTTAGCACTTATAAAAAAAGCAAAAATATGGTATAATGTATACCGGTGATGAAACATGTTTAAAAAAGTAGAAATTTTAGACGAAAAAGATCCACATTTAAGAAGAAAGAGTCTTCCATATGAAGAAGAAGTCTCTAAAGAAGAAAAGAAATTAGTGGAACAAATAATAACTCATTTAACATATAGTCAAATTGAAGAATACGAAAAGAAATATGATTTAAGACCAGGAATGGGACTAGCTTTTCCTCAAGTTGGTATTAATAAAAGACTTATCATAATAGTATATGAATATGATGAAGGAAAATTTGATAATTATGTAGTAGTTAACCCTAAAATTATTAGTCACTCTGAAGAAAAAATTGCTGCTGAAGCTGGTGAAGGATGTTTATCTGTTAACCGAGAAGTAGAAGGACATGTTCCAAGATGGGCAAGAGTTACTATAACAGGACTTGATTTAGACGGAAATGAAATAAGAATTAGAGCAAGAGAAGACTTATCAATTGCTTTCCAACATGAAATAGATCATTTAGATGGAATACTTTTCTATGATAGAATCGATCCAAAACATAGATTCTATACAGAAGATGAAATGAGGTTAATATAATAAATGAGAACTAAGTATAAATTTATATTATTAATTATAGTTGCCTGTTTACTTTCTATAGCAATATTCTACTTATGTGAAAAACCAAATGAAGTCGAAAAAAGAGAATTACTTATTTCACATCAAAGTAAATTAGATATAGAGTATGCTATGAAAGAAGAATATACTTTTGATAATCCAAAAGTAGTATTAAATCCTTATGAAATATCCCCTCTTACAGCGCTTATTATATTTGAAACAAAAGATAGAACAAATGTAACTGTAACAATTAAAGGTAAGGATGATAAAACAACTATAACAAATGAATTTAAACCTACTAACGAACACTATTTACCTATATATGGTTTATATCCTGATACAAATAATGAAGTAATTATCTCTATGAACGGAGAAAGTAAAACTATTTATATTAAAACTGATAAATTACCTGATGATTTTGTAAAACCAACTAATGTATATGCTGATAGAAATGAACTTGGTACAGAAATGTACTTCTTTACTCCATCAAGTAATGGCTATGCTTCTGCATATGATATAAATGGAGATGTAAGATGGTATTTAACTGAAACACTTACATGGGATATTCAAAGATTAAATAATGGTCACTTACTTTTAAGTACAAATAGACTTATGAATAATCCTTATTATATGACAGGTTTATACGAAATAGATTTATTAGGTAAAATATATTATGAATACTCTCTAGAAGGAGGATACCATCATGATGTATTTGAAATGCCTAATGGAAACTTACTTGTTGCAACAAATAACTTTAAATCAGATACAGTTGAAGATTATATAGTAGAAATAGATCGTACAACTGGTGATGTCGTAAAAGAAATAGATTTAACTGATATACTTGATGTTAAGACTGGTAAAAATGAAGATTACTCTACTGATTATGATTGGTTCCATAATAACTCAGTATGGTATGATGAAAACACTAATTCAATTACTTTATCTGGTAGACATGTTGATGCTATTGTAAATATTGACTACTCTACTAATAAAATAAACTGGATTATTGGTGATAGTACAAACTGGAGTGATGAATATTTAAAATATTTCTTCAATCCACTTAAGAAAAACTTTACTTGGCAATATGCTCAGCACGCTGCAATGATGCTTCCAAACGGAAATATATTTGTATTTGATAATGGTAATAATAGATCTAAAACAAAAGAAGGAAGTATAGATGCAAATAACAATTATAGCCGAGGAGTTATCTTTAAAATAAATACAAAGAATATGTCAATTGATACAGTGTGGGAATATGGTAAAGAAAAAGGTTCAGCTTATTACTCTCCATATATCTCAGATGTAGATTATTTAAGTGAAAATCACTATTTAATTAACTTTGGCGGACATAGTACTACAAAAGATGGTGTTAATAATAATCCAGCCGGTCTTACTGAAGTAACAAGTTTAAATAGTATTACTACTGAAATTAAAAATAATAAAGAAATATTTAAAATAGAACTTCCTACTAATACTTATAGAGTAGAAAAATTATCTTTATATAGTAATGATTCATATTCAAATGAATTTGGTGAAAGATTAGGAAGTCTAGGCAAAACTGAAACTTATAATAAAAGACCACTACTAATATTTACTAAAGATGCTGAAGATATTATTAAAAAATACAATATTAAAGTAGTAAAAGAAGAAGATAGATTAGTAGTAACAGGTACATACAAAAAAAGTGATAATGTAGATATTATCCTTGATAATGTATTTGATAAGAAAGATTATAAAGTAATAGTATCATATAAACCTTATACAGCACTATGTGTAGATTTAAATACAGGTAGTGATAAAGATAATACTTTAACAATTAATAGATATATTAATGATGAAGGTTTAAATGGTAAATATTACCTATTTATGAAAATTAATAATAAGATATATGATCTAAACTTATATGTAGATTATAGATAACAAAAAAAGTAATCATTTAAATAATGATTACTTTTTATTTGTTTATCATATTAAGTAAAGTAATTTTAAACATATCTTTTTCGCTATGTTCTTTTGATACCATTACACCTTTATATGTAACAAGTTCTGATTGATGACCTTCTGATAAGATATCTTCAGGTGTAAGTTTATCAAGCATTACTACTTTTTCATTTTCATATACTATGTAATGAAGAGTTATATCTCCATGTACTTTAGAAAACATTATATCAGTTGGAAGTTTTAATTCATATGATTTACTTCCTTTAGAACTATTAGTTGAGACTAATTTACCTAAGAAGTTACCTTCTTTTAAAGCTGGATAATATTCAAAATATAACTTTTTGTATGCAAGCATATTATATTTTTTCAGTGAACGTTCTAGCTTTTTAAATTCGTTCTCATTGATATAATCGAATACGAAGTTTCCTTTCATTTTTATACCCCCTTATACCCAATTTGTACCATATTATAACAAACAAGGTATAAATTGTCAAGAAAAAGTTATTTATCTAAATTAATTTCTACTAAAGTACATCCTTGATTATAGTAATAAGTTTTATAAGCGATAACTTTCTTATTCTTTCTTAAAGTATCACTTGTAGTAGTTCTAAGAAGTCCTGAACCAATACCATGTACTATACAGAATAAATTATTCTTTTGTTTATAGTTATCATTTATAAAATCATTTATTAGTACTCTAGCTGTTTCACTATTTTCACCGTGAAGATCTATTTTCGGAAGATTATCAATGTAAATGACTTCGTCTATATGCATCATATTGAATCTCTCCTACTATAGATATTATATTATAAATACTATTATATTTCAATAAAAAAAACACTTTTTTATTTGTAAATATGTAAAAAATACTTAAGAATTTTTACTTCTTAAGTATTCTTTATATTCGTTCATAATTCCTATTTGTTTAGGGCTTAAAAATAATACTACAGCATTTTCTAGTTTCTTTAAATCATCCCAGTTATCATCATGAAGCATTTTACCATTTTCAAGTTCTTTTACTAAGTTTTCAGATTTTACATCTGGGAAATCTTCTTGCTTTTCTCTAGCTGGGAATATATCTAATAAATATGATTTATCAGCAAGAGATAAAGACTTAACCATTTCATCTTTAAAATCTCTTGTTCTTGTAAATGTATGTGGTTTAAATACTACGGCAACTTCTTTATCAGGATATTTTTGTCTTGCTGCTTTAATAACAGTTTTGATTTCAGTTGGATGATGTGCATAGTCATCAACTACAACTATATCACCTATTACTTCTTCATCAAATCTTCTTTCTGCTCCTTCAAAAGTCTTTAAGTATTTAAGTACTTCTTTAGCATCCATTCTTTCGTAATAACAGATACTAATTACGGCAAGTGAATTTAGTAGCATATGTTTACCAAAGAAAGGTAAATCAAAGTGCCCATAGTAATTATCTTCAACAAATACATCAAATGTTACTCCTGAAGAAGAAAATTCTACATTTTTAGCTACGATATCGTTATCTTCAGCAGTACCATAATAGAATATTGGTTTATTTAGTTCTAAGAATCTTGTATATGGATCATCACCGCAAGCTATAACCATTTTTTCAGCATTGTTTCCATATTCAGTATACGCATCTATTACATCATTAATATCTTTATAATAATCAGTATGATCTAGTTCAATATTTGTAATAATTGCATATGTTGGTTCATATACTAAGAAATGTCTATAATATTCACATGCTTCTATAACGAATTTTTTATTTTCTTTATTAGCATATCCAGAACCATCACCTATTAAATAGTTACATCCTCCCATATTTGTAAGAACATGAGCCATTAATGCTGATGTAGTAGTTTTACCGTGACATCCTGCTACACTTATTAATTCAAACATATTTGCTACTTTACCAAGCATTTCGTGATAATTATATACTTTTAATCCTAATTCATTTGCTTTTACTATTACTGGATGTTCATCTTTTACAGCAGTACTTCTTACAATAATAGTATTTTCATCTAAATTAGGTACTTTATTATCAATAGTTATATTTCTTTCTGTAAGTTTATCTTCAGTAAATACATGATTTACTTCGTCATCATAACCTTTTACTTCATAACCTAAGTCATTTAAAATAAGTGCTAGTGCACTCATACCAGTTCCTTTTATTCCTACAAAATAATATTTCATGGAGATCCTTCTTTCTTATTTATGCTTTTATATCTATTAAAATTATACCAAATAAAGTATGTATTTACAATAAAAAAGAGTATTGTTATTTATTAATACAATACCCTTTTCCAATTCTTTCTCCTTCAATATAAACTCCTTTAACTAGTTTACAAGAAGATTTAGTTATAGCATCTTTAACCTTACCTCCAAATAGTAAATATGAAGTAATTATAAAGAAAAGTATAACTATAAATAGAATACTAAATTCAAATACAGCTTTTTTACTTACAACTATTTCTTTTTTCATATTATTCCTTATATTCAAATTCTAAATCTAGTATTCTTACAGTATCTCCTTCTTCAGCACCTAGTTCTCTAAGTTTATCATCGATACCCATTTTACGAAGTTTATTAGCAAATCTTTCAGCTGCTTCATCAGTTCTAAAGCTTGTCATACGAAGTAGTTTTTCTACCTCTTCTCCTCTAACTACCCAAAGATTAGTTCCTTCATGAGATATTTGAAATGGTTTTTCTCTTTCAAATTTATAAAGTACATGACTTTCTATATTTTCTTCATCATAAAGTGGTTCTCTTTTTATAGTATCAAGCATATCTGCAAGTTTAATAAGTACTTTATCCATACCTTCTTTTTTAAGTGCCGATATTGGGAAGATTTCTTTATCTTTAACCTTTTCTTTAAATTTTTTAAGGTTTTCTTCAGCACCTTCCATATCCATCTTATTAGCGATGATAATCATTGGTTTTTTCATCATATTTTTATTAAAGTCTTCAAGTTCCTTATTAATAATTACATAATCTTCATAAGGGTCTCTTCCTTCGAAACCGCTCATATCTATAACGTGAGCAAGTACTCTTGTTCTTTCAATATGTTTTAAGAATTTATCACCAAGACCTTCTCCTAAAGAAGCTCCCTCTATTAAACCAGGCATATCTGCTACTACAAATGATCTATTATCAATAGTTTTTACTACTCCTAAATTAGGACTAAGTGTAGTAAAGTGATATGCAGCTATTTTAGGTTTAGCAGCACTAATTTGTGATATTAAAGTAGATTTACCAACAGATGGCATACCAACAAGACCTACATCAGCAAGTAGTTTAAGTTCTACTTTAACTTTTCTATATTCACCAGGTTCTCCATTTTCAGCAAAAGAAGGACATAAGTTGTTACGAGTAGCAAAAGCCATATTACCTCTACCACCACGTCCACCATATGCAGCTATTACTTCATCATCTTTTTTAGTTAAATCAGCAATAACAAGGCCTGATTCATAATCAGTAATAACAGTTCCAGCAGGTACTTTAACAATTACATCTTCTGCACTTGCTCCTTGTTTACCTTTACCTTCTCCGTTAGCACCTTTATTTCCTTTAATAACCCTTCTATAACGTAAATCTAGTAAAGTATTTAATCCTTCATCTACTTTAAAGATGATACTACCACCTTTACCACCATTTCCGCCCCAAGGGCCTCCCATTTCTACAAACTTTTCACGGCGATATGCTAAACATCCATTACCGCCATCACCAGCCATAAGTTCAAGTGTTACCTCATCGACAAACATCTTTACCCCTCGCTTTCCTATCAAAATTATACACTACTAGTTATTATTTAACAAGAAATTATTTTAATACAAATATTCCATCTTCTAAAACCTTATATTCTTTATTATCACTAGTAATACCAGTTATATTTAAATCATCTGTTCCTATCATAAAATCAACATGATTTAAACAGTTATTAAGTCCTAAATTAAATAGCTCGTCTTTACTCATATTGTTTCCATTTTCATAACATTCTGGGAATGAATCACCAAGTGCTATATGACATGCTGCATTTTCATCAAAAAGCGTTTCATAAAAGATTAATCCAGTTTTATTAATAGAAGAGGTTTTTTCTACTATTGCTACTTCCCCTAAGTAATCTATATTAGGAGTTGAACTAAGAAGTTCCTTAAGAGTATCATACCCAGTTTCAGCTTCAAAACCAGTTACCTTACCATCTTCAAAAGTAATATGAAAATTATCTATAATATTATCTTGGTAACTAAGTGGTTTAGAATTATATACTACCCCGTTTATAGATAATCTATCAGGTGAAGTAAATACTTCTTCTGTAGGAAAATTAACAAGTACTTTCTTATTATTTATCTTACTATATCCAGTTTCCCATATATGTTTAGTAGGAAGACCTATAGTAAAATTAGTACCATTATTACTACTATATCTTAATTTAGAAAAATGATACTTATTTAATAAAGAGGCTTCATTTTCAAGTCTTTCTAATTTCTTATCCCAAAAACCTTCATCTTCTATATGACATATTTCAAATATAGTATTCCAAAGTCTATCTACATCTTCCCTTCCAAATATCTTTTTAGACCATAAAGAAGTAGGAACACATGCTATACACCAAGGAAGCATATTTTTATCTCTTAAATCATCAAAATCTTTTCTGGTAGATAAACTATATGTAGTAAGTTCTGATATCTTTTTAGGATCTACATCTTTCATTAATCCTGGCATCTCTGATGCAAGCATTAAAAATGCTGCTCCTTTTAAAGCATATTCATTCCATACTTTCTTATTAAAATATGGTGTTTCTTTAAGATCATCTATACTCTTATTTAGAAGTAACTCATGCTTTTTATATGTATCAACACTTTCTATATAAATGTCTTTTACTCCTTTTTTAATTGCGAGATCTTTTATAATATTTGCAAAATCTTCTCTTTCTTTATTAACACTTATAAATAAAGGTTTATCTATATCTATTTTTAAACAAGTATCAAGTATAATGCTTGCATATTTAATCATTTTGTCTTTCATATTACCACCTATAAAAAGTAGGTATTACCCTACTTTATTAATTTCTTTCCGTTAAATTTATCAAGATATTCTTTAAATTCTTCATCAGTAAATAATGCTTTATTTTGTATAAGCATATTTCTTTTAGCATCTTCTACTGTTTTAAATACTGCTTCATTTATGTTAACAAAATACTGCGTAGCAATACTAAGTTCCATGCAATAATTAAGATTATATGCTTTTAATTCGGCATCGGTCCAAGGTTTATCAAGCGCTTCTCTAATTTGATTTCTTTTCTCTTCCTTTTTCCTTTCATTATTTTCTTTAATTTTTAGTAGTTCAGACTTGATGTAATTTAAAAAATTCTTTTTCATATTACTCTCCTAACTCTATATAAGTATTATATCATAAAAAAACGAATATTATCTAAAATATCCGTTTTGTACCATTTTCGTTTCATTAACAATTATAAATGCTTTATCATCTAGTTCTTTAATTAGTTTTCTTAAAGAAGTAATTTCTTTCTTCTTTATTTCTATAATAAGCATATATCTTTTAACATCATCTTGACCTTTAACATCAAGAACACTTACAGCAAAACCATTTTTCCTTATAAAAGATACTACTTCATCATTTGCAGAAGAAAGTATTACTTGAACAGTTAAATTACCACTAATTAACTTTTCAGAGAAGAATCCTCCTACTAAAGTTCCTACCGCATAACCACCTGCATAACTCATTCCTACTAGAAAACTAGAATAATCTGTATTTAAAGCTTCTCTTACTATTAAGAACCATATTAATACTTCTATAAAACCAATTATACTTGCTAAAACAGTTTTACCTTTAACAGTAATAATTGTTCTTACTGTACTTAAAGCAACATCAAATATTCTAACAAAGAATATCTCTAAACATAATAATAAAACTTCCAAAGTATCAAGCTCCTAACTATTTATTATTATCTTTTTAAGGAAACCATTTTATCAACTATATCTTTAACATTGTTTTCATTAAATGGTTTTTGAAGTACATCTACTATAGGATAAGTAAATGCTCTCTCTACAGTATCTTTTGAGTCATCTCCTGTAATAATAGATACTGGAATAATATTATATAGATTATTTACATCTAAGTAATCTAATACTTCAAATCCATTAACATTTGGCATATTAAGATCAAGTAAGATACATGCAAGACTATCAAAAGTTGTTGTATTAAGTATATCTATAGCTTCTCTACCATCATGTGCTACTACTACATTATAAGTATTATTAAATATTTTAGAAATAAAGTTTCTAATAATATCTGAATCATCTACAACTAAAATCGTTTTAGAATTAGGATTTAAAGTAACTTCTTCTTTAACATCTTGAATAGTTGTATTACCAATATATCTTTTTAAAGTACTAACCATTAAATTAACTTGGTTAAGCATTTCTTCATAAGAAGCATCTGCTCTAGATAAATTATTTTCTTTACCAGCTAGTTCTTCTTCATATGCTACTTCAGCAAGTTTAGTAAATCCTAGATATCTTGCATCACTTTTAATTGAATGTGCATATATAGCAAAGTTTGCTAAATCATTATTACCCTTAGATTCTTTTAAATTATTTAATTTAGAATCAATTTCATTTAAGAAGTCAATTACAGTTTCATCATATGTTTCCATATCTCCTAAAACTTCTAGACTTCCATTAACATCAACCCCATTTTCAATTAAAATATTTACATCTTTCATATTATCCCTCGTTTCTATTTTGTAAGATACTTATTTAATATTTTACTTAATTCATCTTTGTTGATTGGTTTAGCAAGATAGTCATCAAATCCATCATCAATATATTTAGTCTTTATTCCATTAGAAGAATTTGCTGTAAGTACTATTACTTTAGTATTAAATCCTTCAATAGTTCTAAGTTTTCTTAGAGTATCAACACCACTTAATTCAGGCATCATATCATCCATAAATATTAAATCAAAAACTTCATGATTTTTTATTTTGCTTATACAATCACTACCACTTGTAACACTATCTGTTAAACAGTTAAATGTCTTAAGTAGTCTTTCTACAACCTTTATATTTAAAGGATTATCATCTACAATAAGTATTCTTTTACCAGTAAAATCAGTAAGTGCTGGAATATCTTTTTCATCTTTAATAATAGCATTAGATATTTTTTGATTTATTACTACTGTAAATTTAGAACCCTTTCCATAGACACTTTGTACCATTACAGTACCATGCATCATTTGAACTAGTCTTTTTGTAATAGCAAGACCAAGTCCTGCTCCTTCAACTTTTAAAGCTTTGGTTGTTTCAAGCTTTTCAAATTTTTTGAAGATTTTTTCTAAGTCTTCTTCTTTTATACCAATACCGGTATCTTCAGAAGATATAGTAAGCACGCACTCACCATCAACAATCTTACTATCTACAGAAAATATTACTTTTCCGTGTTCAGTAAACTTAATACTATTAGATAGTAATTGATTCATGATTTGAGTAACTTGAAGAGGATCACCAAATAATACTTTTGGTAAATTAGGGCTAATGTCAAATATTACTTCAACATCTTTATTTCTAGCCCTTATTTTCATCTTCTGCTTTACTTCTTTTATTATATCATTAAGTGAGTAATCTGTCTCGTATAATTCAAATTTACCTGCTTCCATCTTAGAAATATCAAGTATTCCATTTACTATATCCATAAGTACATATGAAGAATATTCTATTTCTTCTATACTTTCTTTAGTAGCATCATCACTTTTCTTTTCACTAAGAAGCTGAGAAAAACCAAGTATTGCATTTAAAGGAGTACGTATTTCATGACTCATATTTGATAAGAAATCATCTTTAGCACTCGCTGCAGTTTCCGTTTGCTTTTTAGTAAACTCAAGTTCATTTATAAGTTCAATATTTGGATTATCCAAAGTAAAATATAAAAGGAACAGAGTAAATGATATAGCAAAAGTATTAATTATTACCCCTGGAAATACTGTTTCTAAGACAAAACATATAAATGTTAAGAATATATATATAACATAAGTGATTAACTTATTAAAATCAATTTCATATAAATGTCTAGATAACTTTATAATCCATATAATTGCATATATTATATTCATAAAGAATACAAATACCATTACTGGTCCTCTAAAGAAATATCTAGTATTATCTATATAAAAATGAATTGGCAATATCATTATAATAATTGACTGAATAATAGTTATAGCAAATCCAAATATAATAATTCCTCTATTATATCTAAGACCTAAATTACAATATTCTTTTTTAATACCTTTAGTAGATACATGTAAGAAATATGTAAGGCATACTACATAAAATAACTGTAAGCATAAATAACTCTTAGTAAATAACACTTTACTTATGTTTTCACCAGGATACTTATGCATAAAGTATACACTTATTATATTAATGATAATGGATCCTATAACAGATATTATTAATATAGAATAAATGGCGTTTTCTTCTGTTTTTAGTTTACTCTTTTTATAAAAAACATAAGATATTATTAATATAAATATTAAACATATTATTGGAATATGTATAACATTAAGATAATCCAAATATTTTTCCATAGTATACATCCTACCTTAAAAATTTAATAAGTATTTCATCTAATTCTTCTACATTAATAGGTTTAGCTAAATACTCATCAAATCCTTGCTCTAAATATTTTTCTCTAATACCAGTAATAACATTTGCCGTAAGCATCACTACTGGAATATTAAATCCATTTATTTTCTTAAGTTTTTTAAGAGTTTCTGTACCAGATAAACTAGGCATAACATCATCCATAAAGATTAAATCAGTCTTATTACCAAAAATAGCATATTTAATAGCCTCTTCACCAGAACGAAGTGAAGTAACATTTATTCCATATTTAGAAAGAAATTTAGTAATAACTTTAATACTAGTAACATTATCGTCTACTACAAGAACATTCTTACCTTTAAATAAGTTTAAAGAAGATACCTTTATTTCTTCTTTAACAGGTTTTATAACATTAGTATTAATACCTTGAATTAGTTCAACAGTAAACGTAGAACCCTTACCATATTCACTTGTAACAGATATCTTACCATTCATAAGATCAACAAGCCTTTTAGTAAGTGCTAAACCTAGCCCAGTACCTTCAATTTGCATTTGTCTTTCTACACCAAGTCTATCAAATTTAGTAAATAATCTATTTAAATCTTCTTTCTTTATACCAATACCTGTATCTTCTACTGAAATAATAAGAGTGCAGTATTTATCAGATAATTTGGCATTAATTTTAAAATCTACATACCCTTCTTTAGTATATTTAATAGCATTAGTAAGTATATTAAGTACTACTTGTTTAACATGAATAAAGTCACCTATTAAATATTCAGGAATATATGGATCAGCCCATGATCTAAATTCTATATTTTTACCATTTATTCTTGATTTACCAAGTAAACATAACTCATCAAATAATTTCTTAAATCTATATGAATTAGTCTTTATTTCAAGAATATTTGACTCTATTTTAGATATATCAAGAATACCATTTATAGTATCCAGTAAACTATTAGATGCAACGAGTATTGAGTTAACTCCATCATTAATTTCTGGATCCTTATTATTTTCTTTAAGTATTTCGGAAAAGCCCACTATAGAATTTAAAGGAGTACGTATTTCATGACTCATACTAAGAAGGAAATTAGTTTTACCTTCATTAACATCTTCAGCTTTCCTCTTAGCTTCTGTAAGTTGATTTATTATTTCATAATCAGGATTTTGTACAGTAAAGTACATTATAACAAGTGTTATAGTAAGCATTATAGTAGCAGTAATATTCTTAATAATAAATACTTGTAAGATAGTATAAATATTAAAACCAAGTATTATAGTAAATATTACATGCTTAGTAGGACTACTAACATACTTCCACCTTAGACATAATAAAAAAACTAGTACAATAATTCTAATTAGAAATGCCCCATAAATAAAGATCTTTATTGAAGAAAGACCAAATAATACAGCATTATTATAAGGAAGCATTAAAATAACACATAATTCTATAACAGATATTGAATAAGATAAAGCAGTAAAGTTTTTTATCGAATTATCTCTTTTTCTCTCATTACGTTTTGCATAATCAGCATCAAGAGACTTTAAAAATATTTTCGTTTTATGATAATCCGAATTAATTAGTATTATTGAATACATAAGAATAATATTAATATTTAGTATTAATGCATAATAATATATAGCTTTTGTAATATATGATATATAAGAATTAGAAGTAAAAATTGCCAGTGAAAGAGAAGAAATAATATCTAAACAAATACATATAAAAACCATAAATAGTAAAAATGAATATTTCTTACTTTCAACATTGTTAATACGTTTTTTAGAGAAGTATGCAATAATCATTGCAATATTAAAAAGAAGCGCAACAATTTGTGTATCTATTTGGTCAAGTATTGTAACTAATTCCATATTCTCACTTCCCTATCCTAACATTATTAGTATAACATAAATAAACATAAAAAAAAACAGATAAAAATCTGTTTTATAAGTTTGAATTAATAGATATCATCTTTTCAATTACAAGTCTAATATCTCTTTCATTAAATGGTTTTTGAAGAACACCTACTATTGGATAATTAAATGCTCTAGTAGTAGTTTCCTTAGAATCATCACCAGTAATGATAGCAACTGGTATTTTAACAAATAAATTATTATTTTTTAAGTAATCTAATACTTCAAACCCATTTACATTAGGCATATTTAAATCTAAAAGCATACCAATAATATTACCATATGAATTAGTACCAATTATATCAAGTGCTTCTTTACCATCATGAGCAACTAATACTAAGTAATTATTATCGAATATCTTTTGAATAAATGTTCTAATTACATCAGAATCATCTACAACTAAGATAGTTTTATCTTTTACAGCAGGAGCTGGTGCTACAGTAGTAGTAATAGCTTCTCCCATATATGTTTTTAAAACATTTATAATTCTATTAGCCTCACCAACAAGTGCATCATAATTTTGATATACATAATTTATATCATTAGCTTTACTTTGCATTTCATGGTTATAAGCAAGTTCAGCAAGTTTAGTAAGTCCTAAATATTTAGCATCACTTTTTAAAGAGTGAACAAGTATTGCATAATTAGGCATATCACCTGCTACTTTATATTTTTCGATATCAGCAAGTTTAGTAGTAACACCTGCTAAGAAATCTGTAACAGTTTCATCATATGTAGCCATATCACCAAATAGTTCTAGACTACTAGCAACATCTACTCCATTTGAAGTTAATATATTTGAATCTCTCATATCTTCACCTTCTCTATAATCATTATAACATATAATTTATTAATTATCTAAGAATTTAGTCATTATTATACTTAATTCCTCTTTTTTAAGAGGCTTAGCTAAATAATCATTAAATCCTAAATTAATATATTTATCTCTCATACCAGTAATAGCATTTGCTGTTAAAGCAATAGTTGGTATATTAAATTCTGGTAACTCTTGAAGTTTTTTAAGAGTTTCAACACCACTCATCTTAGGCATTAAATCGTCCATAAAGATTAAATCAAAGTGTTCACCACTAGATATCTTATTAATTGCTTCTTGACCACTTTGAACAGCTTCAGTGTCAATTTTATACTCTCTAAGAAGTCTTTGAGCAACCTTAATATTAACCATATTATCATCAACAATAAGAAGTTTCTTACCAGAGCAATCAATTACTTTAGAAGATTTTTCATCTTTACCAAGTACTTCTTCAACAGGAACATCTTTAGCAATAGCTTGATCTATAGCAATAGTAAATTTAGAGCCTTCTCCGTAGATACTTTGTACTACAATGGAACCATTCATTAAATCAACTAACTTCTTAGTAATAGCAAGACCAAGTCCAGTACCTTCAATAGTAATTTCTTTTTCTACACCAAGTCTATCAAATTTACTAAATAATCTATTAATATTAGCTTCTTTAATACCAATACCAGAGTCTTCTACAGATATAATTAATCTACACATATCTCCTTGAATAATAGAACTAATTCTAAAATCAATATATCCTTCTTTAGTATACTTAATAGCATTAGTAAGTATATTAAGAATAACTTGTTTAATACGAGAGTGATCTCCATATAATACAGGAGGTATCGTAGGATCTATATTATATCTAAAGTCGACTGAACTTTCTCCTATACGAGCCTTAGATAAAGTAACAAGTTCATTAAATAATTTATGGAAACTATAATTACTATCAATAATATCTAATTTATTAGCTTCAATCTTAGAAATATCAAGAATACCATTAACTATTTCAAGAAGTGTATTAGAAGCAGAAATAATATCTTCTACTTCATCTTTAGCACTTGCAGGAATATCTTCTTCCTCTAAAGCCTGTGAGAAACCAACAATAGCATTTAAAGGAGTACGTATTTCATGACTCATACTAGCTAAAAACTCGCTCTTAGCATTGTTAGCATCATCAGCTTGTTTCTTAGCTACTTCAAGTTGCTCTACCATCTTAACATCAGGATTTTCAATAGTATGAAACATTATAAAAACCGTTAAGAAATGAACAGCAGTCGAAATAGTAAAATCCGGATTATATTTTTGAATAAAAGTTATAATTAACATTAAAAGAACTAATAACAACATAGGGAAAAATTTTGAAAATTTATTAGCTTTCCTATTTGAAAGAAAAACTATAAAAAATATAACAAAAAGGATTGAAGAATATATATAAATAAAATCAACGCAAGTACCCGAAGCATATCCTTTATGTTGTTCAAAAGGCAACACTAAAATTAGTATTGTTGAAATAAGATATATTATCCACGAAATAAACTTAAAGTTTTTTGAAAATGACTTATCATGGAAACCCACTTTATATATTTCAAATTCGTAGAAAAGAATGATAGATAAAAATGTAATAATATAAACGAAATATAGTTTAATTATTACAGTAGTCAGTGCTGTATTTAAATACATATTACTAAGATAAATACTAAGCATTTCTAAAATAATACCAATCATGTTGGTAATTATAAGTAACTTATAAATAATAGTTTCCCCAGAAACAATGCTTTTTTTGTAAAAAAAGCAATAATCAAAGACAAACTAAGAATAAAACAAAGACCTAACATTAATAAATATTCCATAAAGCCACCACCTGTATTTTATATATCCTACTTCATTATATAACACATTTAGAATTAAAAGCAATAAAAAAGAGTCATTAGACTCTTTTTTGAAATTAACTTATTTTAAAAGTTTTAACTTTCTCAGTTTTTTTAACATTAAAATCAGCTATACTATCAATTGATATAAGCTTATCCTTATTGTCCTCTTCTCTTAAAGCCCTAATGCTTCTCTTACCACTAGGGTCAACAGGAAAGCCTTCAATAAAGCTATGTATTCTAAATGAAATTCTAGGAATGATTTCAACTGATATTTCATTATAAATTCTTAATTTACATGAAGCTAAAATATATTCCATACTTTTCTTAGAGTCTGGTTGTTTTTCGATATGACAAACATAACTATTATCATCATTTTTAATTACTGTACAAGATAAAATGTTCTTAGTATCTTTTGAAATTGATTCTTCAATCTTAAATGTTGGAAACATTTCTCCATTTGATAAAGTTACATAATCATTAATTCTTCCCTTAATTTTTAAACTTCTATAATATGGATCAGCAATATATCCTAACGCACCCATTTTCATCCATTTTTTTCCATATTTATCTGTTACAAATACATCTTCGTTTAATGAATCATCTAAATATCCACTCATGTTAGCTGGCGAGTCAACAACTAGAATACCAGGTTCATTTACATCGCAATAGCTACCATCTGGTTTTAGAACATTATACTCAGCAAGTTTAACAGGAAGTAAACCTAAAGAATAATTTTTTCCACGAATTTTTACCTTATTATTTTGAAGTGCGTGAAATATAGTAAAGAATAATCCGCCTGTCTCGCAAGTTCCACCGCCTAGTGAAAAGGTAACTGGTGATAATGGGAAAGGTAATTTACCTGTTCCAAAAGCATGTCTTCTAGCAATTTTATTTAAAAACTTTTCTTCACCAGCAGAACATCCTTCGCCAACCAGATCAGGCAACATTAAAGATGGAAATTTTACATGTTTGTATTCCTTGCTTAAAAGTTTCTTTCCTAAATCAATCCATGTACCAGCTGTTTCTTGACAATAATTAGGTTTGTTAATTAATAATGATGTCATAAAAAATTCTTTATCCCTAAATGGCTCAGCAGCATAAGTACAATTGCAAAATAATGTATCTGTTACATTACTTAAATTAGTATGAGAGTAAACAGGAATACCAAACTGAGTAACCAAGTTCTTCATTTCTGGCATTTTAGAAACATCAGATGACTTAAATCTAGAAACTGTCACATACACTCTATTCGAATGCTTAACAGCCTTTGGACGATTCTTATTTGTAGTACCGCTTGTATAAGAAATAGTAGCGATATCATCTAATGACTGTTCTTCAATAACATTTTTATCATATGCTTTTCCTAAATCAATAAATTCATCTTGAGAAAGAATCTTTTTATAAGAGAATGATTTATATAAATTAATACGGCTTCCAAAATCATGATTTTTTTCAAATGATTGAAATGGATTATATGGTTTACCATTTTTTTTCATCAATGAATCACTTAATGAAGGTATAATAATATTTTTAATATTACTTTTTTCAAGTGTTGAAGATATTTTAGAATAGTTATCCTCAGAAACAAACATAGTTTTACAACCTGATTCGTTTATTGTAGAAAGAAGAAAATCTTCATCAAAATATGAAGGCATAAAGTGTGATGTTACACCTATCATATTACATGCAATAAAAATATATAGGTATTCAGGTGTATTTGAAACACAGATTGGAAGAGTATCACCTTTTTTTAATCCTAATTGTTTCAAAGATTTAGCATACTCAAATGCTTTTTTATACATTTCTTTATATGTAATTTTATTACCTCTATATAATATTGCAGGTTTATCTAAATAACCACTTTTTTTATTCCTTTCATACATATAAATAGACCAAGCAGTATTATGATTAAATTCAATATCTTCTAAAACTTCTCGCGCTTTTTTGTCTAAACGATTGCTATAAATATGATTATTTGGTTTCATACTTAAACCTTGTATTTCTTTTTCAAATTGTTCTAGAATTTCCATAAAATCCCCCCTAGCATCAAGCCATAACCCCTTGACTTGCAAGTTATTATAGCATATTTTTCTACTTTGTCAATTTTACACAAAGTGGCTTAAAAACTAGAAAAAAGAGCCTTTTATAGAAAAAGCTCTCTTTAATGTAATTATTTACCTAATTTATTTTCTTTATACCAGTTAATGAAGTCAAATTTAGCATTACCCCAGAACTTTGATTCATAATCTCTATCTATCTCTCTTAATTCACTAAGTGTCTTAGTTTCTCCATCAGGAATATAGAAGTGATCATGCCATCTTCCTAAGTTTCCTTTTGACTCATATGATATAGTTCCTGTACTAGAACCAGTAAATACTACTGGGTCTTTACCAGGTTCACAATAAGCAAATGTATCTTCAAGTCTAGCTTTTCTATTAGTTTCATTTTTAATAAGTTCTAAGAAGTGTTCTACTCCTATCTGCTTATCAAAATATGCATTATATGGTCCTGGAAGACCTCCTAGACAATCTAAATACAAGCCTGAATCTGATTTAACACATGGTCTACCTAGTTTCTCAGCCATATATTTTACTGAGAACTCTACTACCTCGCCACATGTTTTTGCTTGTATTTCAGGTATTTCAAAATCTGGAGTAGCTATTTCAATATCAATACCATTCTTTTCAAATAGTCTTTTAGCTTCTTCAAATTTACCTTTATTAGTAGTTAAGTATATTACTTTATTGTTCATAACATCACTTCCTTTTATATAAATCTATTAAGTTTTTAATAACCATTACTGTTGTAATAGGTCCTACTCCGTTAGGAACAGGTGTAATTAATGATACTTTATCTTTAATACTATCAAAATCAGTATCACCATATAACCTATTACCCTCTCTAATTATAGCACAATCTATGATAATAGAGTTATCTTTTACCATATCTTTAGTAATTAAATTACGTTTCCCTGCTGCAGATATTAAAATATCTGCAGAAAGTGTATTTTCTTTTAAATTAACTGTTTTAGTATTACATATAGTAGGATTAATACCTTTTGAAATAAAATATTTTTCAAGAGGTTTTCCTATCAAAGAACTATATCCTACTAAAGTAATATTTTTATTATTTATATCAATATTATAATTATTTAGTATTTCAAGTACTGCAAGTGCTGTACAAGGCATAACTAAATTATTTTTTGTAAGTCCATCAACGTCTTTAGATAGATCTATTAAATTAATTATTTCTTCTTTATCTAGATAATCTGGAAGTGGTAGTTCTACCATAATACCAGTTACTGAACTATCATTATTAAGTTTATTTATTAAACTAGTTAAATCTTCCTTACTTATATAATCAAAATATTGTATATCACAAGAAATATTACATTCTTCACATACTTTCTTTTTACTTCTAACATATATATTACTAGCTTCATTATCTCCAATGCATATAATTGATAGTTTTATATTATAATTATTATTTATTATTTCTTCTTTATATTTAGAAATAAGATTATTTCTAATACCAATACCATCTACTACCATAATAAAGACTCCCATCAAACATAATAATTATAACATAAAGTAATTATAAATTTAAAATATCTATAATATATTTTATTGAATAAATAGTATCTTCAAACATAACATTCTTAGCATATTTAAGTTTCTTTTGGTAGTTACTAAATAAATCATTTAATATGGTACTATCTTTAATTATTTCATAAATTTCATTTAAATAATCTTTATTTAAAATAGAATTTCGATGTTTAAATGTTCTTTCTATTGCTTTAATTAATGTTTCAGTATTAATACTTTCCTTGTGTTCATTTATTAGCATATAAATGTCATAAAAGTCTTTTGCTCTAGTTGTAGATATATTTTTACTAATAATACTTTCAAATTTTTCTGCAATTATCGTTTCAATAGTATATGCCATAATATTAATTCTTTTATCTTCAAAAATAGATTTATATTTATATATTATTTCTCTTGGAGTAATTATGTCTCCTGTTGATACTTCTATAAAGAAGTGAGTTTTAATTCTATCAAACTCAGCATATACATTAATTCTATAACCACCATATTCATCTTCTAATCTAATATCATTGATGCTATCAATTCTAAATGATATTCCATCATTAGTATCTATAGATAATATTTCATTAAAGATAGTTAGAAGAGATTCTGTATTTAATGAAATACCTTTTAAAGTGGCATCTATATCCTTAGTAGTACGCATATCACATCCAATAATAGATGAAAGAAGCACACCACCTTTAAGGATAATATTATCTCTATATTTGCTTTTTTCAAGTCTCATTAATACATGTTCAAAAAAATACATTTGATGAAGATGTAATGATAAATCATTACTACCATTAGCTTTATTTTTTATAATTGCATTTAATTTGTCACTATTCATTAAAAGATAACCTGCATAATATCTACAACTTCTTTTTCAATATTTAATTTTTTAGAATATTTTGTAAGTTTTAAAAGATCTTTATCTTTTCTTTTAGCATACCATTTCAATGCCTTAGTATAAATTTCTTTATCCATATGATTTTTATCTTTAATAATGTCACAAATAGTTCTTTCTAAATCATAACATTTAATATTCATTCCAAATGGAGATTTGATAGTTTCCACACCTAGATAAAATATTTTATTATCAACATAATGAAGTAATACTGAATCAATATTTTGAAGCGATCCACCATATCCACGAGGAACAGTTACATCAAAATAAAGTGGAGTTCTGTCTGATAAATCATGTAAAAATAATGATGTAGTATAAGAAAAAATAGCATTCTTACTTTTAGAAAGAATTTTATAATACTCATCAGTAATTATATTAGGAAGTGAATAAAATCCAGTTGATATTCTTTCTAACAATTCGCCATCACACAATCTTTTTAAAGCCATTTTATTTAAACCATTATCTACTACTTCTTTTGTAGTAATATAACCGCCGTTTTTTTGAACTAACTCCAAAATTTTTTCTAAATCAGTCATAAAAACGCCTCCTTAATTATAATAAGTTCTTTCTTACTGAAATTGTAACATATATTAATACTAATGAAAATACTTTTTGTTACTTTTTTAATTATTTTCAATATATTTTAAGTTATAAAGTAACAATTTTATATAAAAAGAAGACTTAGTAAACTAAGTCTATATTATTTAATCTTTTCTAATTTAGATATAAAGAATCCTTCAAACTCTTTAGTAGGAAGTACTGTTATAGTACCCTCTAACGAGTTTGGAAGTGCTGGTAAATTTTTTGAATCAAGTGGAACTAGTTTAACATTTCCTTTAGAAAGTACTTTCTTTATTTGCTCTTCATTTTCTATAGGAAGAATAGAACATGTTGAATAAAGAAGAGTTCCTCCTACTTTTAAAAGTTCTATAGCTTTATTTAGAAGTATTTCTTGTACTTTAACTGATCTAGTAATTAATTCTTCATCAAACGTATCTAAATCACTTATATTTAAAGTGCCTGTTCCAGAACAAGGAGCATCCAAAAGAATCTTATCAAATTTAAAAAAAGGATCTATATTTCTAGCATCTTCATTTAATACTGTAACTCTTTTTACTCCAAGTTTATCTAGATTATATTTTAATCTATCACATCTTATTTTATTCTTCTCAATAGCAGTAATTTTAACATCTTTTAAAGACGCTATTAAAGAAGTTTTACCACCAGGAGCTGCTGTCATATCAAGAACTGAATCATTATCATTTAAGTCCATATATAAAGGTGGTAACATACTAGATATACTTTGAATATATATCTTTCCTTCGTTATATATATCTAGCGTTCTTATATCATAGTTATCTTTTAAGATAATTGCATTATCATAAATATTCGATATTTCATAAGTGATACTATTACTATTCAATATAGAAGTAATTTCCTCTATATTAGACTTCAAAGTATTGACTCTAAAAGTAGTATATCTATCTTTAGAATATCCATCAATTATTTTATTATATTCATCTTTAGTATAAATACTACTAAGTCTATCTTTTAACATAATATCACCTACTTCATTATATCATATCTAAATACATACTTACTGCTTTTATTTGATAAGGAAGAAAAAGTTTAGAAAGTATTTCTTCTTTACTTACTTTAACAAGAGAAGACTCTTGTTCTAAAGGAGTATATTCTTTATCAGAAACACTTACTACATAAAAATGTGCAAGAGAATTTACATAATGACCATGATTAGTTACCCAGTAACAGTCTATTGTTATTAAAGGAGTAGTACTTTCTATTTCAAGTCCTGCTTCTTCCATAAATTCTCTTTTAAGAGTCTCTATATGAGACTCGCCTTCTTCAATTCCTCCACCTATTAAAGAATAATCATTATTATTAATAGTTATATAAAAACTATTATTTTTATATACTATTCCAAAACAAGTTTCTCTAAAAAAGTAATCTTTATCTATTTCTTTAATACCAAGAGTTATTTTATCCATTTATTTAAAATACTCCTTTAATTTATCCATAATGTCATATTTATTAAGTTCTTTTACATTTATAAATGTAGGTTCATAGTAGTTAGAATCACTCATTCTATCAAGTTCTTCTCCATTTAAAGTGAAATTACCACTTATATACTCACAGTTATAAATGTATTCTACTCTATCTTCTGTTTCATTTGTAAAAGCTAAATCTTTTACATTTACATCTATATTAAGTTCTTCTTTTAATTCTCTTTTTAATCCGTCTATTACTTCTTCACCAGGATTTATTCCTCCTCCTGGTAAAACATAATATTCTTTAGTAACTCCATCTGTAATCTTTCTTCTAAAGATTACAGCTAAACCTTTATCAGTAATAACAATACCTCTAGCACTAATTCTTTTCATTATTATTTCTCCTTAATCTAAAATCTAATATATTTCTTAGCACTTTATTTGCTGATGATTCTTCTATTGTTCTATCATCACGATACTTAATTTCAGTAAAATTATCGACTTTAATTGTTGGAATAGATGCACCTATAGCAGCATCGACACCTCTTTTAGAATCTTCAATACTAATACATTTATAAGGTTTTAATTGAAGTTTATCTAAAGCAATTAAATATTCTGCTGGATTAGGTTTTAATAATTCATGAGGAACATCATCCCTAGCAATAATAATATCAAATGTATTATGTAAATCATATAAATCTAACAACTTTGAAATATACATTCTTCTACAAGTAGTAACTAAAGCAACAATTAAACCCGAATCCTTTATTTCTTTAATAAGGTTAAAATTGTCTTTTGCCTCCTCTTCTCTAATTACACTTTCAAAAAATGGCATATAATTTGCATATAATTTTTGATATATAGTATCATCTGATACATCTCGAATACTTTGATATTCATTTCTTTTGAAGTCAAGTAATTTAGCATTTTGTTCTAATTCATACTTTTTATATTCATCTTTAGATATAACTACATTATATTCTTTAAGCAGAATATCTTTATAAGCCTCAAAAAACGCTTTTTCACTATTGATTAGCGTACCATCTAAATCAAGTAAAAGCGCTTTTATATTATCTATATTTATTTTATTCATTATTTTCTTTTACAAGAAGGATACTAATAAGTTCTTTAAGGCTTTGTGAATGAAATATTATAGAGTTCTTTAGATCAATGCTATTCTTTTTAATGATTTGAAGCATACTATCTTCACCAGCAATTATTAAATTGTCAATTGAAATATTTAATTTACCAAAGAAATGTTTAAAGAATACCTCATTTAATTTGGTAATATATGTAACATTACATTTATTTCTATTTAATAATTCTGCAACAACAAGTAATTCTTTGTTATCAAATACTAAATTATCTACAAAATCATCAACAATAGGTTCTAATACAGAATATAAGCTTTTATTCTTGCGATATTCGCCCCATTTTATATTTGAACCTGCTGCTTTACTTATCTCAGCTTTATATTTTTTAAAGAATTCTTTTTCATATTTAACTAAATAATCATCTATATCAACATATATACTCTCTGTTTCATTTTTAGAAGAGTATTTATCATTAATATTTTTAGCAACTACATCTCTATAAGGTCTAGTTTCTTCTTTCAAGCCTAAATCTTTGAAATTATTAATAAAAGTTCTTAGAGCATAATTAAGTTCTTCTCTTTTAGCATCTAATTCAGAAATAATTTCAAATTCAACAAAACCACCTATATTAGGTAATTTATCTATCATAATACTATATTTGTATTGGCCATCTTGCTTTGTAAAAGTAAGACGTTCTTTCTCTACAATAACATAACTATAGAAACCAAGTGATGTAAATAAAGAAACAAAGTTTTCATATTCATCAATATTTGCACTTATATTATTTTCTAATTTGCAATATTGACCAAGAAGTGAACTAGATTTACCTTTAAATGTAACTTCCATTCTAGAATTATTTGTTTTTCTAATTCTTAAACATGTTCTATTTTCAATAAATTCACTATTAATGTCTGTAAAATATTCATCACTTTCAACTTTGGAATCAAGTTCAGCAAAGCCAAGTTCTTTTATTCTTTCAATTAGTTTCTTAGAATCTAAGCAGTAATACTTTTCTTCTGTTTCAATTTTAATAAGCATAAATTAATCCTCCTTCTTTATGTATGCAACCATATATTTACCTAGAATATTAGTAAACATATCATATTTAATGTCATATTCTTTAAAAGATGAAGAAACTACGCTTTTAAATTGCATCTCATTTAAGAAGCATTCTCCGTTGTCTTTTAAAAATTTTCTATATAACCATTTATTTAATAATTTTGGAAGACCAAGATGTTCTCTTGGATCAATAATTTCTATAATAACAATTCCAGTTTTAGAAATATTATCCATAAGATTTAGTAAATTATTGATACCTATTAAACTATTCATATGATGAAGTGTATTTTTACAAAATACAACATCATAACTATTATTTTTAATATTATTGTATTCAACATTGTCGTTAGTATAAACAACATTTTTATATGGAGTTTGAGATAGATATTTTATGCAAACATCATTACCAACTACTGTCTTATAACCATGTTTTGAAGCAACTTCAAATAAATCTGTACTATCACCACATGATATATCAATTATAGATTCTTTGTTTGGTAAAATATCATAAATCATTTTTTTAAATTCAGCTTTTTTTCTTTTCTTTTCAGTAAGTATATATCTCTTTATATATTTTTCATGAAATTTATATCTATTAATATATTTTAAAGATGTTTCAATCTCTGTATTAACTGTTGAAGATATATATGAAAGATTAAAATTATCTATATGAAATTTAACAAGCTTTTTATATTTATCAGGGATTTGATTAATTGGAACTCTGTTAAGTTCAGATGATTCCACATTCCCTACACGAAATGCAAAAACAAGAGTATCATTGCAAAAACAAACAGGATAGTAATTCTTTATCTTTAATTTATAAGTATTTGATATTTCATCAACAAGATTAAGTATAGAATTAGTCTTATTATATTCAGGGAACTTATCTTTCTCTAAGTAATAATAATATTTATCATCAAAAACTAAAACAAGTAGTTTTTTATTAGAAACAGGCAATTTTAAAACTTTAAGATTATAATGTTTCTTATAAAATCTAGTTAAATCATTAGTTTTCATTTAGTATTTCTTCCTCTATAAATAAATTTGCAGCCTTAGTAAGATTATTGTTTATCTTAACAATATTTATTTCCATTTTAGGTAAATTAACATCTATTTCCAATTTCTTAATTATTCCAGCATCTACTAAATAACCTACAGCATCCTCTACTACATATCCTACTCCTAAATTTCTTCTTACGGAGTCAATAATTAACTCTTCAGTACCGAATTCAAGAGTAATATTAACATTAAGAGAGTTCTCGTCAAATATCTTATTTATATTTTTTCTAAGAGAACTTCGAGATATAGGTAAAATAATATCTTCATTTTCTAAATCTTTTATAGTAGCGATATCATTATTATTTTTTGTTGAAGCTATAAAACAAGTATTAAGAGAGCAAACCGGTGTAACAGAAATATTGTTATATATAGTATCAATCGGAGATGAATCAATGACAAAATCTAATTTTCTTGCTTCTAATTGTTCCATCATTTGATTAGTAGACATATCAATTAATTCAATTTTAATTTTAGGATGTCTAGCTTTAAAACTATCAACTTTATTCATAAGATAATTTCTAACAATATGTGATTGAACACCTATAACCAATGTGCTATCTTCAACATCATTAACAGCCATCAAAGCTCTATTACATGAATAAAGCAGATCATTGGCCTCTTTTAAATAATTATATAATATTTCACCCGATTGTGTTAAAACAATACCTTTGTTTGCTCGAAAAAATAATTTGACATTTAAATCTTCTTCAAGTTTTGACATACTCTTACTAATAGCAGGTTGTGAAACAAATAATTTATTTGATGCTTCCAAAAAACTTTTAGAACTTGCCACCTCATAAAATATTTTTAAAGAATTAAAGTTAATGTTATTCATACATATCCCCCACTTTAAAAAGTATTATAATTTTTATTTGTTATAATGTCAAATAATATTTTTTTATATTGTTATAACTTTTAGGAATAATAGGCTACAAAATAAATAAAAGGTAATTATCCTTTTATTTATTGTTTTTCCCTAGCAAATATTTTGCAATGTCATCATAAGCACTTGTATTCCATAACTTAAATCTTTCACTATCTGGAAAATGCGCCATGGTTTTATCATGACCTTCAGGTATAAAAATCGGATCAATTCTAAGCCCATATTTTCCACTTTTTCTTTTGGCAATAGAGCCTGGTGTAATGCAAGTAAATACTACTGGTTCTTTTCCATATTCACAATAAGCAAATGCTTCTTTATAATACGCAGTTCTATTTGTCTTGCCTTTCATTAATTTTAAAATACCTTCAGTACCAATTTGATTCATAACATCATGTGTGTATGGACCTGGGAACCCTCCTAGTGCTTCTATAAAGAATCCAGTATCATTTTTTAAAACAGAACACTTTAATTTATCACTTGCTTCCTTAGCTGAATGCATTGCTATTTCCTCTACTGAATCAGATTGGATTTCAATTGTATCCATTTTTTCATTGTCAACATCAATACCATATGGATTTAAAAACTGTCTTGCACTAATTAATTTTTTCATATTACCTGTAACTAAAATTACTTTCATTTTTTCCTCCTAATTATAAAAATTTTTCATAAAGTCCTTATTTTTTATTAATTTTAAACTTTTTGTTTTACCACTTTCGCTGCTTTCATAAATATCCATAAAATCACAATAAAGTTTTTCCATATTGTCTGTATAAGATATTAATAAATAATCGTATAAATCGATGCTTTTTTTAGTTTGTTCGATTCCTAATGAATATCGTTGTATCCCCCTATTGCCCATTCTTCTCAAAACTTCTTCTTTATTTGGTGGCAATATATATATCAATGATGAATCAGGTCTAATATTTTTTAAAGAAACAGCACCTTGATACCCCATATTAAACAATATTTGTTTATCTTTTAATAATTCCAATGCTTTTTTCAAGGTCCCATAATAATTCCCATCATGTCTTACATATTGTATTAATTCATCATTATTTACATATTCGAAAAACTTTTCTTGCGTAATAAATTCAGTATTTCCAACTTCTCCAATTCTACGTGGACGAGTAGTTATACCTGGCGCTTCCTCAAAAATTTTATTTTTCTTTTTTAAATACTCAATTAATTCTGTTTTACCAGCACCTGAAGGCCCTGATAAAACTATTGGTGAATAGCCTTCACATATAAGCATATTAATCACCAAAACTTTCTAAAGAATCACGTATATCTTCAACCCAAAAGAAATGAACCCAACTATCTTTTTTTGACTCATAACCTGCATTAAATGTCATAATTGGATTATCGTTTTGAAAACTTTCATCAACAACCAATGCATAGAGATCGCTTGTATCTATATTCTTTTCTTTAAGATGTTTAATAACTCCCGATGATGTTTTACCTTTATATAATATATCATCAAAAATGATGAATTTTGTTTTCCCTGGTTCTATATATTCACTAATCAATTTAAATTCTCCATAGTCATGTGGAGTATCACTATTAGTCATTTTACATTGCATAAATGAAATATTTCTAAAATTTAGTAATTGTGAAACAGTTACTGCTAATGGCAATCCACCTCTTGCTATACCTAAAAAACCCAATGTAGGATCGTTAAGATCATATTTGTTTTTTATATCGTCTGCTATTTTTTTGCAGGCATTCATATACATATCATAATTAAAAATATTATCATCATTACATAATATTTTATCATTAATAAAAATTTTTTTCATTATATCTCCTCGTTCTTTTTAAATTTTGATACATAATATAAAAATGGGGTATCTAGAAAAGCTATTATTATTTTGAAAATAATAGTAGTAATAGCCATTTCAATAACATTTGCGAAAGGAATAACACCTAAATAAGCAATAACTACAAATATAATTGTATCTGATAATTGACTTACTATAGTGCTACCGTTATTACTAACCCATAATCTGTTATATTTATTTTTTAATATTTTATACATTCTAGCATCAATAAACTGACTTAGAATACAATTTATAAGACTTGCAATTGTTATTCTAGGCAAATAATTAAATACTATTTTTAATGATTCATTTGTCGTATCAACAGCACTCGGAACATATTGAAGAAACATACTCATCGATAAAGTAAATATAAGAAGTGTTAAAAAACTAAAAATTATTGCTTTTCTCGCTTCTTTTTCACCATATATTTCACTAAGAATATCAGTTGTTAAAAAAATTGCACCATATGAAATATTACCTAGTGAAGTCGTCAAGCCAAACATATCTACTATTTTAATTGCTTGTATGTTACAAATTATAGTTGAAACACACATCCAAACAAATAATCCAACCCTTCCATATTTTTTATAACAAGCACATGTAATTGAAAATGTGCCCAGCAAATAAATTGCTGAAATAAATAAATTAACCATACTTTTTCCTCCTTATGCGTTTATTATATCTCGCAGATTAAAGAGTTAATCATACCGGTTTTTTATAATTATAATAAGAAATAGTTATTAAAATAATTTAATAAGAAAAAATAAAAAAATTGCATATCAACGAATTTGACACACAATTTTATAAAAATCAAATATAAATATTTGGCATACACAGATAAATAAAAAGTTATACCAAATACCAATTTTTTTAAATAAACATATAGATAATTAAACGGATTATAATATAATATTTTTTAATCAAAAACTTTTATAATTGTATAAGTATTTTTATATATTAAAATGATTTATACTAATATAATTAATTATAATATCAATTTTAAAATATACATTATATTTATATCATTTCTATTATAAAAACAAGACATAATTTTTTTGTAAATAATAGATAAAATAATTTTTTATTTATCTTTATTGATAATATGTTTAAATTCTGATGAATTAATCATATCTTTAACACATGCTGGTTGAATAGATAAATCTTTAACTTTATCTAAATCATACCAAGATTCATGTTCACCTGGGTGATCTAATACTTCGATATTATCAAAGTTTTTAAATGCTTTACCATTAACTTCATATAAGAATAAGTATTCATGATAATTTTTATTATCAAGAGAGAAGAAATTCTCAACAAGTCCTATTAACTTAGCATCTTCTTTAGAAACTTTAGTACCAGTTTCTTCTTCAATTTCTCTTATAAGTGCAGATAGACTATCTTCACCTGCTTCACATCTACCTCCAACTGGTACTAGATAATCAGTAAGATCATTTGCTTCTAATAAAACTTTACCTTCCTTTTTAATAAATGCACAGCATCGTACATTTAGTTTGTAGTCTCCTACCATTATACTTAAATCATTTTTTGCCATACTAAAATCACCTTCCTATTTATTATAACATTATACTTGGTATAATTTATTAATGTTTTCTAATTCTTTATTTACTTTTTCTACTTCTTTTCTATCTCCTTCGATAGCTATTACATACATTTTTGGTTTAGAATAATCATCTATTTCAAATGTAACATTGTTTTTCTTATAAACATATCTTGTACGTTTATTATCAGCACACAGTTTAAATTCTAAAGTGTCCAACATAGAATTAATGAACTTTCTATTTGTATCATCTACTTTAATAGATAATGACTCTAATGAAATATTTAAATTTTCTTCTCTACTAGTAATATTTTTAAAATCAAAAGTTGTTTTTCTTCTTTCATTTACTACTGTAGTAGTAAGTCTTGCTATTACATTAGAAAGTTTTTCATTGTCATAAACCTTCCTATTTTGTAAGACAGCTGGTTCCTTTCTATAACCATTTTCCTCACAATAAGTGATATAAGGTTTTAAATTACTAACCTTATAACTATACTCGTATTCTTCCATAAAATTCCTCCCTTCTAATTTTATAGAACAAAAAAAGTATAGGAAAAAAACCTATACTATTTTTCTGGATATACGCTTACTTGCTTTCTATCTTTTCCAACACGTTCAAATTTAACATAACCAGATACTTTTGCATATACTGTATCATCTGATCCAATACCACAGTTAACACCTGGATAAATTTTTGTTCCACGTTGACGATATATAATAGATCCACCAGTAACAAATTCACCATCAGCAGCCTTTGCTCCTAATCTTTTAGCAATAGAGTCACGACCGTTTTTAGTTGAACCTTGTCCTTTTTTGTGGGCAAATAATTGAATATTTAACTCTAAAAACTTCATTGAGGACACCTCCTATATAATATTTATTTTAATGTTATTTTTATATTGCTCTTTTAATTCTGTTAATAAATCTAACATATTATTAATAAGCAAGTCGATTACATTATCATGTAAATTAATAGTTATTTCTAAATCATCATCTTGAACATAACTAATTGCATCTTTGTTATATTTTAGTATTGCATTAACGCTTGTTATAACAATACTAGATGCTGCAGCACATACTATATCTTTACCATAATCATCATATCCTGCATGACCTGACATAGTAATTTTATTAATAGTGCTATCTTTTTTACTAATATTTACTTTTATCATAAATTATTTAATAGATGTAATTTCAATTTTAGTATATGGTTGACGATGACCTTGAGTTCTATGATAGTTTTTCTTTTGGTTGTATTTAAAGATTTTAATTTTTTTAGATTTACCATTTTTTAAAACTTTTGCTTTAACTTGAGCACCACTAACATATGGGCGTCCAACAACACCGTTAGCCATTAAAACTTTATCGAAAACAACTTCTGAATCAGCTTCAGCATTTAATTTTTCTACATATAATACTGTACCAACTTCAGCAGTATATTGTTTTCCTCCTGTTTCGAATATTGCTGTCATTTTTATTCCTCCTATTCTCCAAGACTCGCCATTAAGGTGCATATTTGCTTTAAACCTTTTCTGCGCGGTTGTAGAGTAAGGCTCTACACGCAAACAATTATACAACAATAAATCCTTTATTGTCAACGGTTTTTATATAAAATTACACTAATTTAAACTCTCTTGAAATAATCCTCTCATCAGAGCAATATTTAATGACATAATCATTATTTTGCCTACAAATAATAATACCTACGGTCTTATTTTCAAAAGGAGTTTTCATATTCATATCAATGTAGTTCATATAAGTCATTATTTGGCCTGTATGTTCTTTCTTAAGTTCAGTTACTTTTAACTCCACTACAACGTAACATTTGTATTTAATATTATATAAAAGAAGATCAATATAATTATATCTATCACCTATTTTAATTGGATATTCACTTCTTATATAAGTAAAACCATCCCCTAATTCATCTAAAAAGTTTTCTATATCTTCTAATATTATTTTTTTAAGCACTTTCTCTGAAATAAAAGTATAGCTATTACTTTTATTAATTATAATGGGATTCTTTACAAAATCAATTACATTTGATTCATCCTTATTTATTAAATTATTCTTTGTATTATCAGGTAATCGTTCGTACTCTCTATACTTTATTCTTTCACGTAATTGTCTTACTGATAAATTATTTAATTCAGAAATTTTTATATAGTACTGGAACTTATTATCGTCGAACCAAAGGATTTCGCAATAATGGCTCCAACTTAATTTGGCAGACAGTGTCTGCCATTTTTGAAACACTTTATATAGTTGTCTCATATTTCTTAGATTTCTTTGACTATATCCCTTTCCTAACTCTTTAGTTAATCTTATTGAATACTCTTTAATAATACCTTCTCCATACTTATTACCTGCATCTAATAAAAGTTTACCAACATTATAATAGGTATCCAGATCACTTTTGTTAATAGAATAATGTTTAACTTTTCTATTAACTTCATTATTAATTAGTAAATTCTTAATTTCATTATAATAATTCATACATTACTCCTTTCACTTAATTATATTATTTTCATAAAAACTATAGTATTTATCTTTGCCAATAATAATGTGATCTTCTACTGGAATATTAAATAGTTTACCTAGTTTAACAAGATTAGAAGTAGAATTTAAATCTTCTTTACTTGGAAGAACATTACCGCTAGGATGGTTATGTATACAAATAATAGATGATGCGTTATATATACAGGCATACTTAAATACATCTCTAGGATGTACCATACTGGCATTTACTGTTCCTTTAAATAATAATTTATCTTCGATTAATTTCTTAGAAGAATCTAGATATAATGCATAAAAAACTTCTTGTTTTAAATCTTTTACTTTATTTGCATAACTTTCAAATATTATCTTAGGACTACTTAGTTTAGTACTAACTTTAACATCTTCAGACTGATACACTCTTCTTCCTAGTTCCATTGCTGATAATATAGTTACAGCTTTAGATACCCCTACTCCTTTAATAGAAACTAATTCTTTTAAAGTAATATCTTTTAAATTAGATATACTTCCTATATATTTAAGAAGCGATAGAGATATATCTTTAACCGAAATACTCTTAGTACCAGTATTAAATAATATAGAAAGAAGTTCATCATTAGACAAACTACTAACTCCTAAATTAACGAGTCTTTCTTTAGGTCTATCATTAATAGGAAGATCCTTTATTCTTACGTTCATTTAATCACCTCATATATAACATACGAGATTAATATGCCAATTTCCTTCAAAAAAAAATAGAATTTATTAAAAAATTCTATTTTTTATTATTAAACATATATATTTCTAAAGTATATTTTACTTCATTTGTTATATTAGGATTATTTTTAATACTAGAAAGTGGTTCCCACTTATATGAATCATGCTCTGTTAGTATTATATTATTTATATTTTTTACCTTAATTGCAAAATTATACTGACGAGCTTTCTTACCACTGGATGAAAGATAATCAAATGTGTTTATAAAAGAAAGAACACTTTCTACATCAAGATTTGTTTCTTCTTTTACTTCTCTAATAAGAGCATCATAAATACTTTCGTTAGGTTCTAGATTACCACTTGGTAGTTCGTCTATACCTCCCATAAAATCATCTGACTTTCTAGTAAGTACTAGTACTTTATCGTCATTTACTATTACAGCTCCTACAACATTTTTGATAATACCAACATCTTTTGATTTATTAAGTAATAAATCATAGAAATTCATAATATACCTCCCCTTAGTTTTTAATTTCAAAACCAGTTCTTTTAAATGATTTTAATAGTTCATAATTTGAATAAAATATCATAGTTGGTCTACCATGTGCACAGTTAAATGGATTATCACATTTAGATAAGTCTTCTAGAAGCTTTTCCATTTCTTTAATAGTTATATTTGTATTAGCTCTTATACTCATTTTACAAGCACACATTGCATATACTGAGTTTAAGAATTTTTCTATATCAAAGTTCTTTTCTTCTTTTATAACGCTTTCAATAATTCTTTTAATTATTACTTCTTCATTTTTATTAATCCATACTGGATGAGATTTAATAATAATAGAATTTAATCCAAATTCTTCTACATCAATACCTAATATATCAAGAACTTCTTTATTTTCTTTAAGTATTATAAAATCAGTATTTGTTAGTTCCATAGTAATTGGAATAATAAGGTCAGTCTTACTAGTAGTTTTTTCTTTTCTAGCTTTTTGTATTCTTTCAAGATTAATTCTTTCTGCTGCGGCATGTTCATCTACTAAATACATACCATCTTCTGACTGACAAACTATAAATGTACCGTGTATTAATCCTACTGGATACATTTTAGGAAAACGACTTTCTTCTTTTACAGGTTCTTCTATAACTACGTCTTCCTTACATGTACATTTATCACTTACTATTAAATCTTCATTTACTGCTATATAAGGAGCACTATCATTTACTACATTAAAATTAAGTGCTATTTCTTCATAAGATTCTTTTTTATTAATTTTTTCATTTATTTCATCTTTTAAAGTAGATTCTTCATCATTAAGATGTTTCTCTACTTTAGGAATAATTGTCTTATGATCTAGTTTTTCTTTTATTAAAGATGTAATTAACTCAGTAAGAGATTCCATCTTACTAAACTTAATATCCATTTTAGTAGGATGAATATTAACATCTATTAAAGATGGATCTACTTTAATATCAAGTACTACTATAGGATATCTATTATCTGGTTTATATGAGTGATATGCATCATTTATAACTCTATTAAGTTCTATATTTCTTACTACTCTACCATTTACTACTATAACAATATAGTTTCTATTAGCTCTTGTTACTTCTGGATAACTTATATAACCATTTATTATATAGTCATCATTTTCACCTTTTATTTCATACATTTTTTTTGCTACTTCAAAGCCATATATATCTTTAATAGTTTTTAAAAGTTCTCCTCTACCATCTGTTTTTAAGATAGTTTGATCATTATTTGTTAAACTAAACTTTATATCAGGATGAGATAAAGCTATTTTATTCATATAATCAGTAACACTTGCTAGCTCTGCATATAAACTTTTAATATGTTTAAGTCTAGCTGGAGTATTATAAAATAAATCATTAACACTCATAATAGTTCCGCGTCTAGCATCACCATTTGTTTGATTAATTAATTTACCTCCAGAAATATGTACTACTGTTCCTACATCTCCTGTACTAGTTTTAAGTACTATATTAGATACACTTGCTATAGAAGGAAGAGCTTCTCCTCTAAACCCTAATGTATTTATTCTAAATAAATCATCTTCACTTAAAAGTTTACTAGTAGCATGTCTTTGAAAAGCAATAACTGCATCTTCTTTATCCATACCTTTTCCATCATCTATTACTCTTATCATTTTAGTACCAGCATCTTCTAGTTCTACACTTATACTTTTAGAATCTGCGTCTATACTATTTTCTACTAGTTCTTTTACTACGGAAGAACATCTTTCTACTACTTCTCCTGCTGCAATCTTATTTGCAAGTAGTTCATCCATTACATGAATTTTACTCATATAAATCACCTAATATTTATTATATTATAAAAAAGAAAAATAGAGAATACTCTATTTTTCTAGTTCTTTTAAATATTCTATTAAATCAGTAGCTACTTTATTTGAAAGTATACTAGATAATTCATCTATACTTGCTTCTCTCATTTTCTTTAGAGATCCATATTTTTTAAGAAGTTCTTTCTTTCTAGCAGGTCCTATCCCATCAACATTATCTAGAATGCTTTCTAAGGATCCCTTACTTCTTAGCTGTCTATGATAATTAATAGTATAGTTATGTACTTCATCTTGCATTCTTTCTAAATAGTAGAATAAATTACTCTTTTTATCTATTTCGATTTCTTCTAGTGGATAGAATGCAAGGAGTCCTTCAGTGCTATGGTGGTTATCTTTTTTAAGTCCTACTACGGGAATATCTAAGTTTAAAGATGATATTATCTCTCTAGCTGCGTTTATTTGACCAACTCCTCCATCAACAATAATTAGATCTGGTCTTTCTAAATCATCCATAAGAACTCTATAATATCTTCTATAAATAACTTCTCTCATAGAAGCATAATCATCATTTTTATCTATACTTATCTTATATTTACGATAATCATTTTTACTAGGTTTACCATTTTTAAATACGACCATACCAGATACTGTATAAGTACCAAATAGATGAGCATTATCAAATAGTTCTATTCTATCTAGTTTATCTAAATGAAGTATTTCTCTAAGTGATTCATTAGCATTAATAGTTTTATCTTCATCTTTCTTAATAAGCTCAAATTTCTCATATAAGGCTTGTTTAGCATTATCATTTGCCATTTTAAGTAAATTCTTCTTTGAACCTTTTACTGGCGTTAAAACTGGTATATTTAAGTAATTAGAAAGCAGTTCTTTATCGATTATATCTGGAACTAATATTTCCTTAGGAGGAATAATATCTTTTTCATAGAATGACGCTATATAATTTGTTAAATCTTCTTTGATATCATCTACTAAAGGAAATATCTTAGAACGCCTTTCTAAAATCTTACCACCTCTAATAAAGAATACTTGGATAGATAAATATCCTTTATCTGTATAATATCCAAAGATATCTCTATTTGTAATATCATTTATTTCAACTTTTTGTTTAGTTAAAGTAACATTTAAATAATCAAGCATCTCCTTATATTCTTTAGCTTTTTCAAAGTTAAGCTTTTCAGACGCATTATTCATTTCTTCTTTAAGTTTCTTTATAACAATATCATCATTGCCGTGTAAGAATGAAAGTATTTCACTTTCCATTTGTTTTATTTTTTCTTCTTCTACTTTTAAAGCGCAGTATCCTAAACACTCCCCTATATGGTAATAAAGACAAGGAGTCTTTTCATAAGTCTTACATTTAGGTAAAGGATATAATCTATTAAGTAGATTTACCGTATAACGGCATGCCGTAACATTAGGAAAAGGACCAAACATTCTAGAATGATTCTTTCTCTTTCTATTAATGTTTCTTACTACATTAAGTCTTGGTACTTTATCAGTAGTAAGTTCTATATAAGGATAACTTTTATCATCTCTAAGGAGAATATTATACTTAGGATCATATTTTTTAATTAAGTTTATTTCAAGAACAAGTGATTCTGTTTCAGTATCTACTACTATATATTCAAAATCATATATTTCACTAACAAGTTTAGCAGTCTTACCAGTTTGAGTTCTATTAAAGTATGAAGATACTCTTTTATGTAAGTTTTTAGCTTTTCCTACATAGATGATTACTCCATCTTTATTCTTCATTTGATAAGATCCTGGCTTATTAGGAACAAGTTTTAATTTATCTTGAATTCTTTTCTTAACACTTTCATCCATAAAGATTCTCCTTTCTAATATTTTCTTTTATTACTATTATTAAATCCTTTTGTATTTATTAAAGATTTAACCTTTCTATTATTTTTCTTAATACTTTGTTTATTTTCAAATGGTGGATACATATTATTTAAATATCTAATATCATAATTTGATATATGAGTATACCTAATTAGTTCATCTGAAAAAGTATTTAATAAAGAAAACATTCTTTTATATCTTTCTTCTACTAAAGATACTTCTTCATTTAATAAATCTAATACCTCACATACTTCTATTACATAATCATCAAAAGATATTTTATTATCTTCTACGGTATAATCAATACCTTCTTTAACAAGCTCTTTAATAAGTTTTCTCATAGTTAAACCTACGTCACTGGTATAAATAATATTTGGCATATATATCACCAACTTTATTATAGCATATTTGTCAATAATACCTTTTTAGTATATAATTTAGTCAGGTGATATTATGAAAACTATCTCTAGTAATGTAGAAAATGAAATAGTTATTAATAAATCTAGATTTATTTGCAGGATATATAAAGTATATAGTGAGGATGAAGTTCTTAATATACTTAGTAATATAAAAAAAGAATATAAAGACGCAACTCATTATTGCTACTCATATATAATAGATAATACTAAAAGATTTAATGATGATGGAGAGCCTGGTGGTACAGCAGGAATGCCAATATTAAACGTTTTAGAAAGTAATAATTTAAATTATATACTTGCAGTAGTAATAAGATACTTTGGTGGTATTAAACTAGGTGCTGGAGGTTTAGTAAGAGCATATACTAACTCTGTTGTAGAAGCCTTAAATAAAGGAGCATTTAAGGAAATTAAAAAAGGTATTAATATAACAATTAACTTTTCATATGATAAAGTTAAATTAATAGATAATACCTTAAAAAATATAAATATTAAAAATAAAGATTTTAATGAACTTATAACATATAACTTTGATATCAATATAGAAGACTATAATAATATTAAAGAAATACTAAATCAAAATGTATCTGATATATCTATAAAAGAAGATATCTTTATAGAAGAATAGAAAAAAGAGGTTTTAAAACCTCTTTTTTATTTTAAATAAAGTTCTACTTCATATTTAATAGATTTCCAAACATCTCTTAAACCCGAATAAGATAATTTATCATATACGTCATCAAAAGGAACCCAAATAGTTGGATGAGTATCAGGACTATCATTATTACTAGGTCCTCCATCCTTACCTAAAAAGTAATACATTCTTACATCTTCTCCACCAGATGTAACATATTCTTCGATATATATACATTCCTTTTTAAGTAAAATGCATTCTCTTTTAGTTTCCTCTGCAGTTTCTCTAAGAGCACATTCTTCAACTGTTTCGCCTAGTTCTATATGCCCTTTTGGAAAAGAAAAATCATTTTGCTTTTCACGATATACAAGCGCGACTGTTTTATTAGTAGGATTAATCATTATACAACCAGCTTTAATAACCTTACTCATTTGTACCTCCAAATTTTACTAGTAAAAAAGAGGCTTTAAACCTCTTCTTATTTTAATGAATCTTTATTTATTTCAGAAACATTATTTACTGCTGCAAAGAATACTGCAAGTGTTAAATCATCTTCAATTTTAGATCCTGATTTTAAATTAAATAGAATCTTATAAACATATCCATCTTTATCTACCCAGCAAGCAGCATCTGTATCTTTAGTAAATCTAATATCATTTACTGAAGTATCAGCAATAACTCTTTTCATAACAGCTTTACTAACTTTAAATGAATATTTTTGATATGCTTCTCCACTTATTTCTTCAGTAACTGGTTTTTCAACACTTTTAGCTTTTAATAATGTTTTTAAGAATAAATCTGTATCAGTAAACGGAACTTTCTTATCAGTTTTTTCATAAGTTCCAGTTTCTTCAACGATTTCACCATCTTCACCGATAGTTGCACCAAAATCATAACCTAATTCTAATTCATCATTATCTTTTTCAGGAGCAATATATTCATAGTTTACTCCATCAACTCTATAATAAGTTTTATTATTATTTGAATCTACTATTTTAAATCCTTTATTTAAATAGTTTTGAACTAAAAAAATATCACTTACCTTTTCACCATTATATAAACCATATAATCTAATATTAACTTGATATCCAGATATTTGATTTTTACCAGATCCAACGCTCATCTTCTTATAAGCACTATATAGATCAGCCTTTCCACATCCAGTTAATAATAAAGTAATACCTAAAAGTGAAATAAATAATTTTAATTTATTTTTCATAAGAACCTCTCCTATTCTCTATAATTAATAATATAACATAGCACCAAATTAGTCAAGATTTCTTAGCTAATTAAAGTACTATTTTAAATTGTTATAAAAATCTTTTATAAAGTTAATTATATCTTCATTATTTTCTTTTACTTTAGGTAAAGTAAGTAATTCATCTAGGGAGAAATATTCTCCGTCTTTAGTAGTATCTACTTCATAAAAATAATGATGATAAGTTCTATTTTCATTATGTGATACTGAGTATTTATCATGTACTTTATCAAATAGTAGTTTTACTTTATCAGTATTATACATATCTTTTATAGTATTAATATCATTACCTTTTATATTAGGAAATAAATACATACCCCATCTATCATCAAAATAGTTTAAATATTTATTACCTTTTTTAATAATTATTATTGAGTGAACACTTTCCATATTTAATCTCTTTTCTATTATATATTTATAATTATACATTAAAGTTTATAAAAAAGATACAACTAAGTTGTATCTAGTTTTCAAATAAAGTTTTCCCTGAGTAAGTATAGTAACTTTCTTTACCATTTTTTCTTACTTTAATATATTCATCTGTATATAGTACGTCACCTTCAAGTTTTAATATAACTTTCTTAGTATTTAAATCTACTACTTCTTCATAGTCGTTATACTTAGCCGATGCATAATCTTTACCAAGTTTAGTACGTACTGTTATATCACAATCAGAACATGAATATATTTCATTTTCTTTTTTATCTAAAAGAGAATATTTATCATTAATTTTAACACTGTAATAACTATTATTATCAGTTTTTTCATAATAAATATTATCATATTCTTTAGAAAGTTTATTTCCTTTAGAATTCATTAAATAATACTTTTCATCAGTTTTAACTCTATATATATTATCTTTAGATGGATTAAATACTTTAAATCCATAATTAAATGCTTCTTTACCATCTAAAGTAAATACATGATATAACTGATCTTTTCTATTATATAATGCGTAGAATTCTTTAACGTTTAAATTTTGTAAATAAGTAGTTTTAATTTGATAATCTTTTAATCTTTTTACTTCTTTATCATTTCTTATAAATACAACTTCACCAGAATCCATCTTAACATAGTTATGTTCATCATAGAAGAACTCATTTTTAGAATACTCTCTTCCTAATTTATAATCACTTGTTAAGAAATAATCATCATAAGAAGATTTTGCTCTTGTACAAAGAATAGTATCATCTACTTCATCAATATCGTAGCAGTTTTCATCTACATCTATTACTTTACCTCTAGAAATTACTTTATGTTCTTTTCTATTAGGACTACTATTTAAATCACGGCAGTGACTTAATAAAGTATCTCCACTTGATAAGTCTTCCATACAATATTCAGTATCAGATTCAAATTTAGTTATAAGTTTATCATTTGATTTATCAAATAAATAATTAGTTCCTTCTAAGAATATAAGAGCATATTTATTATTTGCATATATTCCAGTATCATCATTATATTTGCTTTCATATCCTTTAACATTTTCCCTAATTAATTCTTTACCATCTTTACCAAATACGATAAATTCTTTTTTATTACTAATAGTTATATAGTAATCTCCCATATCTTCTACTGAATATCCAGTAGCATCAAATACTTCTTTACCACTACTTGTAATAATATTAGTTTTACCATCTTCATAAAGTGTTAAATAATATCCAGAACTTGTATAAAGTGAGCTTGGACTAGTTGCAGAAACAACTGCATATCCTTTTTCATCAAGTACTAATGATGTATTACCAGTTCTAGCAAATGCTTTTCCATCAAATGGAGTAGATACTGAAGTATAAACAAAGTCTGTTAGTTTATCTCCATCTGCATTAAATAAAGCATATTTACTAGTACTACTATTTTTTAAGAAGAATATTACTTTCTTTAAATTAACATTATTTTCTTTATTAGAAGTTTCTTCTTTAGTATCATTTCCTTTTAAAAGGAATAATGAAATTACTCCAAGTACTAAAACAAGTACTCCTCCTATTATTATAAGTGGAAGTTTACTACTTTTCTTAGGACTATTTGTTACATTAGTTCCGCAGTTAGGACAAAAACTTCCTGTAAAACTTGTACCACAATTTGGGCAGTTCATATACACACATCCTTTACCATAACTAATTATAACAAAAAAACTAGTTAGATACTAGTTTTTACATATGGTTTTACACCATTTTCTTTTAACGATTCAAATTCTTCTTTTGTATGAAAAGAATTACTTACAAGTTTGCCATTTTTAACTTCTTTTTCAAGTTCATGAAGATGTCTATTAGTACCAATTCTATCTACAATATCATCAAATGATAACTTTGAATATAATACTAAATAATCTGAATAAGAAGTAAGACCACACTTAATACATCCATAGTAGTGACCATTAAATTCATTATCAGATATCACTACTATTTCATGATTACATTCTCTATATTTATCTAGACTAGCTTCTTCTAAAGATGAATCAATATTACCTATTGCACTAGCTAAACTAGCATAAGTTCTTACTTTTGGATCACTCATTAACTTCTTCATTTTATCAAGTATAGTTTTTTTACTAGCATTTAGTCTTTCATATGATGTATTCACACTTTCACCTCTTTTGGTAAATGATATTATACTACATAAAAAAGATTAAGCAAGGCTTAATCTTAAATATCCATAAATGCTAGTATTACTATACCTATTACTGCTATAAAAAGGAATAAGTATTTTGTTTTAGATAATTTTTCTTTTAGGAATATACTAGATAATATCATGGATAAAATACAGTAACTTCCTACGATAGAAGCATTAATAGTAGAATCTGCACCCATAGCAAATACATAGAAGAACTGTCCTAGTGTTTCAAGTCCTGCAGCAGTCCACATACTAATATTCTTTTTAAAAGTAATTTTTTCTTTTTTCTTACTTAAATAAATAATACCAATAATTGCTACTACTAAGAATGTATATTCATAACTTACTAAAGCTATATTTTCACTTACTATTCCAAATTTATCTAAGTATAAAGCATCTAAGAATGTCCCTAGTCCATCTATTACGCAGTATCCTACTGGAAATAGTATTGCTAAAATACTTTTTGTTTTAGATACTTTTACTACTTTATTTTCTTTCTTTTCAATTAAAGATACAAAGAAAACTCCAATAAATATTAAAAAGAATGCTAAATATGCTACCCATGGTAGAGTCTCTTTAAAAAATAATAGTAGTAATAAACTTGTTATAACACCACTTGTATTTTGTACAGGACTTGAAATAGAAAGTTCTATATATTTAAGTCCTTTATATCCTATATACATAGAAAGAATATAACACATAGATACTGGTAAATACTTAACTGAATCTAATAAATTAGAACCAAAGTTATTAAAGGTAATTCCATTATAAATAATGAATCCAGTTGCATATATACCCATTACTATACCTACAACAATAGCTGTTTTTAAATCACTATATTTATCTTTATCATTATTAGATTTTTTATAAAATAAATCAGCAGTCCCCCAAAAAGCAAAACAAAGTAAACTAAATAATGTACTTATTTTCATATTCTCACTCCAAACTTGTCTAATTATAACAAAAAAGAGAATGATTAATCAATCTCTTTTAGTATACTTTCAGTATTTATTTCTATTTCCAAAGAAGGAAGTCCTATTTCAGGATGAATTCCATCTGTTGCATGAAAGTCAGATCCTACTGTAACAAATTTATTACATTCTTTTGCAACTTTAAGCCACTTATCTATATCATTATGCATATTATTATCTCTATCTACATATAGATAGTATGCTTCTACTCCGTCAGCATTCATATCACTAATAATACTTTTTATATCACCAGGAGTTAAACCATCTTCATAAGAGTATGCTACTGGATGAGCAAGTACTACTTTACCACCAGCTAATCTAATTAAATCAGCAGCTTCTTTAGGAGTAATACTTTCTTTTTTAGCATATGCTGGGCATCCTTCATTCATTATAGTTTCAATAAATAATCCCTTACTAGGAATAGTATTAAACTCTTTTAATAGAAGTTTTTCATTATCTTTATTTCCTATTATATCAAGTGCTATATGAGCTTTAGTTACTGCTTCTATTTTATCTAGTTCTTCTGTATTAACTTTATAACCAAGTTCTTCTAATTTACTTGCTACATTATATAAATAATCATGTCTAGCATTTCTTACTTTAGATAACTTTTCTATAAAATCAGTATTATTTATATCAATATTATAACCTAGTACATGAATACCACATTTACTTATTTTAGTAGATATTTCTACTCCTTTAATTAAGTTAATACCTTTTTCTTTAGCATAATCTATTAACTCTTTAGAATAAGCATCTACTGTATCATGATCTGCTATAGATATAGTAGTAACTCCATTTTCTAAAGCTTTATCAATAACTTCAAAAGGAGTTAAACTTCCATCTGAACAGTTTGTATGTATATGTAAATCTATTTTTTCCATGACATCACCTTTTCTTTAAATACTTCTTCAAGTTCAGGAGTTTGATGTCTACGTCTAGTTGATTCTACTCCTGTTACTTTTAATATATCATATAATGTATCTACATCAAAAGTTCTTACTAAGAATCTTCTAGTATCTAGTAATCTTTCTTCTAAATAACCATTAAAATTATATTCAGTAAAACTATTTAAAAAATCATGTACAAAGTTATATCCAGTATCATCTTTTTGCCACTTTTTTCTAAGAGATAAAGGATGTATTGATACATAAGGAGTATATTCCCCTTTCATATATTTTAAAGTTTCTGAACGAACATTAATGATACATTTAGTAAGTTCACTTTCTTCTATTATATGAGTATCAATAGGAAGCATTATACTAGGCATCTTACCATTTTTTAAATCATCACTTATTCTTTTAAAATCATTAATAGTTTTAACAGGATCTTTATCTGAAGTACTAAATCCATTTTCGCTTAGTAAGTATTCAAAGATTAAAGAGCATTCATTTACTTTTCCATCTTCACAAACAAACCACATATCAAGGTCCCCTAGTCTATTAATAACTTTTCTAGGTTTTAATTCATTATCAATATTTGGACATGGTTTACACTTACACTTTAAGTCAGCCATCATGCTTCCATAATCTCTTAAACATTCTTCACATTTCCATTCATCACTTTGAAGTAAAATGCTTTTATTTCTTAATTCATCATTATATCTTAGCTGCTCAGATATTATAGGTAATTCTCTATTAAAGTTTCTATCTATAACGTAGAAAGGATATCCAGTACCAAAGGTACCTTTAAAAAAGTTTATTTTTCCTGCTACTTCATTAAATTTAGAAATATTTATTTTTAAATATTCTTTCTTTAAAGAAGTATTACATCTTTCAAAATCATCTGATATATCTGCAACTAATGAACCTACATTTTTTAACATATTATCCCTCTTTTAGATTAATATATTACCATATTATATAAAAAAATAAAACAAATATTTAATTTGTTTTATTTATTATCATATTAAAAGGTTCAATATTACTTTTTCTAAATGTTTCTTCTTCTATAAATTTTTCTATATCTTTAGTAGAAGCCCACATAACGCTTTCTACTTCAGATTCTTGAAGTATAACTTTATCTAAATCAACATCTTTTTTAGTATAGTATACTTCACAAAAAATACCTGGATATTTAACAGTAGAGATGTACTTAACTTCTTCCTTAGATAAGTCTAAGTCAAGTTCTTCTTTTGCTTCCTTTAAAACAGTAGTAATTCCATCATCACCATATGTAACATGCCCACCAGTAGTAGCAATAACAGATCCTTTTGCTTTAGAAGTCTTTTGCATTAAAAACTTACCTTCACTATTTTCAATAAATAGTAAAACTATCATAAAGTTTTTACCACTTTCTAAATCATGTTTATTAGATCTAGCTATTTTTTCATATAACATATTCTTATCGTCATCAAATACTTGTAAATATTCCATATATTCTCCTTTATTTTATATATTGTTTAGGCATTTCTTTAGCCATATTATAGTTTTTATAAGCTTTATCATCAGTTACATCTTTAATAACTTCAATAAATTCAGGAGCACTTACTACTTCATTTTCATCACTAAGTTCTATCTCCATAATAGCCTCTTTATCCCACTCTGGATAAATATCTATTTCAAAGTAATGGTTATTATATGATAAACAATATCTTGTTTTAGTAATTGTTTTTCTTTCAGGATCAGCTTCATCAAGTAAACTTAAGTATTCTTTTTCAGTTAAACGTTTTTCAACTTCAACTCTCTTAAGCTCATTAATCTTTTTCTTCTCAGTAAGATAAAGCATATAATCTCCATCAATACTTCTTTTTCTAATTCTTCTTTCAGTATCATCACCAGATTTTAAATATGTCTGAGTAATTTCTACCTTAGTACAGTTAGGCATATCAAGAAGATTATTTAAATTAGGTCTTTCTATCAAATATTTTCTTTCTATTTCGAGAGGTTC
>JAEEMF010000004.1 GCA_016283075.1 Bacilli bacterium
GGTTTAAAATCTTTCTTTAATTCTCCCATTACATCTTTCTTGATATTCTCATATTCTTTCTTTTTATCATCTTCTGATGAAGATTTAAATCCTAATGTCTTTTTATCTGTTATATGACTAGCACCTTCATTTGATGTCATTATAATTATTGTATTTTTGAAGTTTACTAATCTTCCTTGACTATCAGTAATTCTACCATCATCTAATATTTGAAGAAGTATATTAAATACATCTGGATGAGCTTTTTCTATTTCATCAAATAGTACTATTGAATAAGGATTTCTTCTTACTGCTTCAGTAAGCTGTCCTCCTTCATCATATCCTACATATCCTGGAGGAGCTCCAACTAATCTTGATACATTAAAGCTTTCCATATATTCAGACATATCTATTCTAACCATATGTCTTTCATCATCAAATAACTGTTCAGCAAGAGTTTTTGCTACTTCAGTTTTACCTACTCCAGTAGGTCCTAAGAATATAAAGGAACCTATTGGTCTTTTAGGATCTTTTATACCAGCTCTTGCTCTTATAATAGCATTACTTACTAAGTGTAAAGCGTTATCTTGGCCTTTTACTCTTTTTTTCATATTGTTTTCTAGATTTAGTAGTTTTTCTCTTTCTCCGCCGACTAATTTACTAATAGGAATATTAGTCCATTTAGAAATAATAGCTGCTATTGATTCATCATCTATAGTATCACTTAATATATCTGATTTATTTTGTTTATTAAGTTCTTCTAATTCTTTTTCTATAGTCGGTATTACTCCGTGACGAAGTTTAGCGGCGGACTCTAAATCATATGTATTTTCAGCTTGTTCTAGTTTAAACTTATTTTTTTCTAATTCTTCTTTTTTAGATTTAATAAGTTCATTTATACGTTTTTCTTCTTCCCAGGCTTTTCTTAAATTACTTTCTTCTTGTTTTAATGTGGATAACTTATTTGTTATTTCTTCTATACGTTTTTTACTTAAGTCATCTTTTTCTTTTTTTAGAGAAGTATATTCTATTTCAAGTCTCATTATTTCTCTTGTTAATTTATCAAGTGATGCTGGTACAGAGTCCATTTGTACTTTAATAGTAGCACATGCTTCATCTACTAAGTCTATTGCTTTATCAGGAAGAAATCTATCTGTTATATATCTATCTGATAAAGTTGCGGCTGATACTAAGGCAGAGTCCTTTATATTAACACCATGATATACTTCAAAACGGTGTTTTAGTCCTCTTAGTATAGTTATTGTATCTTCTACTGTAGGAGCAGATACTAGTACCTTTTGGAAACGACGCTCTAGTGCTCCATCTTTTTCAATATATTTTCTATATTCATTAAGTGTAGTTGCACCTATACAGTGGATTTCTCCTCTAGCTAGCATTGGTTTAAGCATATTAGAAGCATCCATTGCTCCTTCTGCTCCTGCACCTACTATCATATGTATTTCATCTATAAACATTATGATTTTACCATCACTATTTTTTATTTCTTTTAATACATTTTTAAGTCTTTCTTCAAATTCTCCTCGGTATTTTGCTCCGGCTATTAAAGAACCCATATCTAGTTCCCAAATAATTTTATCTTTTAAACTATTAGGAACATCTCCTTTAACAATTCTTTGAGCTAAACCTTCAATAATAGCTGTTTTACCTACCCCTGGTTCACCTATTAATACTGGATTATTTTTAGTTTTTCTAGAAAGTATTCGTGTTATAGATGCTATTTCATCATTTCTTCCTATAACAGGATCTACTTTTCCATCTTTTACACTTTGTACTATATTACGTCCATATTTTTCTAAAACATTTTCATCTTTATTTTCAAAATCCATAGGTATCCCTCCTTTTTATACATCTTAATTATATCACTCTTTTAGCACTTGTCAATAGTGAGTGCTAATTATAAGAATTGAGTCTTTCTGCTAAAGTAATAATAAATTCTTTATTAGTTGGTTTACTTTTAGATAAGGATAAAGTATTACCAAATATCTTTTCAAGTAGATCTATATCTCCTCTTGAAAAGCATAGTTCTACTGCATGTCTAATAGTTCTTTCTACTCTTTGTATAGTAGTATGATTTATATTTGCTAATTCTTTATATATTTCATTTATATGTCCTTTATAGTAGTTATTATTTATTAAGGATACTCCTTCTTTAATATAGTTATATCCTTTTATATGAGATGGTATTCCAATTAAATGAAGAAGATTACTTATTTTAGTATCAGTTCCTTTTATACTTTTATTATTTATACGCATTATTCTTTCTTCTAAATCTTCATAATCAAATGGTTTTAATATATAAGATTTTACTCCTAATTCTGATACTTCTCTTATTATAGAAGCTATATTAACATTAGTTGTAACAATAATATCTTTTTTAATATTTCTTATTTTCATATAATACAAAATAGACATTCCGCCTTTTAAAGGCATAACAAGATCCATAATAATTAAATCATAATCATTATAGGTATTAATAATATTTAAAGCACTTAATCCATCATATGCTTCATAAGTAATAATTATTTCATTACTTCTTTTAAAGTATTCTTTTAATTCTCTTACACTATTAACATTATCTTCAATTACCATTACTTTTATCATAAATCCTCCTATAAAAAAATAGATAACAATTCCTTGTTATCTATTTACTTTCATATAAACAATTTTATTAGTATTATTTGTTTTCATTTTCTTTAAAAACACCTCTTACTGTTTTGCGTATTGTTTCTAAGAAGCCATTTTTAATATTTTTCTTTTTACCATACTGCGGAGTACTTCTAATAGCTTGTTTATATACATCTAGTACTCTTTCAGCAAAGTATTTTGATGAATACTGCTCAGCATTTATTCTAGCTTGAACTCCATATTTTTTAAGCATAGAAGGATTCTTTATAAATTCTTCTACAGCTTCTATATATTCTTTCTTAGATTTAAATAGTTTACCATTTAAATCTTCAATAATAACTGTTCTAAAGCTTTCATCATCTACCGCTACTACTGGAAGTGATGCTGCCATAGCTTCAATAACTGTTAAACCTTGAGTTTCTGATTTAGATGCAGTTGCAAAGATATCAGCAAGCTGATAATACTTTGTTACCTCTTCCCAAGGTACTTTACCTGTAAAGATAACATTTTGTTCTATCTTTAGTTTTCTTGCTAAAGCTTTATATTTATCTATATCAGGTCCATCTCCTACTATAAGAAGAGTACAGTTATATTTATTTACTAATTTTTTATGAGATTCTATTAGTACATCTACACTTTTTTCTTCAGCAAGACGCCCTACAAACATAATAGTAAAACTATCTTTAGATAAACCTATTTTATTTCTAAGTTCATTAAGTTCTTTTTCTTTAAAGTTTTCTTTATAGAATCTATCTACTTCTATACCGGTAGGTACAATATGTATATTCTTAGAAAAATGATATTTTTCTTTAAATAAATCATATGTCTTTTTAGTTGGTACTATAAGTTCTGTTGCAGTTTGATCACAGTAGAAGTTTGTTAAATACTCTACTATTTTCTTACTAGGAGTATCAAAATATCCTTTAGTAATATAATGAACATAATCTTCATACATAGTGTGATATGTATGAACTAGTGGAATATTAAGTTGTTTTGCTATTATTCTAGCAAATGTTCCTACTCCAAATTCTGTTTGAGAGTGGATTACATCTAAATTCCATTTCATTATTTTTCTTACTGCTTTAATAGGATATGCTCCTGTTAAACGGTAATCATATATTCCTATAGGAATACCAGGTATTCTTATTATATGGTCATTATTTTCATATTTATATTTAATAATATCATCATTAACAGTAACAATATATACTTGGTGTCCTAGTTTAGTTAAGGCTTTTTCAAGCATTGCTACGCTAGTAGATACACCATTTATATATGGAGGATATGTATCAGTAAATATACCTATTCTCACTATTTTTCACCAATTACCTTTATACCTGGTAGTTCTTTTCCTTCAAGTAGTTCTAGACTTGCTCCTCCGCCTGTTGAAATATGAGTAAACTTATCTTTATATCCAAGATTAATTGCTGCAGAAGCTGTATCTCCTCCGCAAATAATTGTTTTAGCATCAAGTTTACTTAAGTAATCAAGTAAACTCTTAGTACCACCAGAGTATACTTCTTCTTCAAACATACCTACTGGACCATTCCATACGACTAACTTACAATCTTTTAAAATATCTTTAAATACTTTAACAGATGCTTTACCAATATCTAGTCCTATTTCATTATCTTTTATATCATTTATAAATATTTCTCTTACATCAGTAGGAGTATCTATACATGTTGATACTACATTATCTATAGGAAGTATTATTTTATCAGGATACTCTTTTAATATTCTTTCACAAAAAGAAATATTTTCACTATCAAGAAGTGATGCTCCTATAGGTAGACCACTAGCTTTTAAGAATGTATAAGCCATTCCTCCACCTATAATAATATAATCAGCTTTATTTACTAGGTTTTCAATAACACCTATTTTATCACTTACTTTTGCTCCTCCTAGTATTACTGCATAAGGATGATCTGGATTATTAAGTGCTATATCTAAGTTTTTTAGTTCTTTTTCAATTAAGAATCCTATTCCACTTGGCAAAATAGATGCTATTCCTACGTTAGAAGCATGTGCTCTATGAGCAGTACCAAATGCATCATTAATAAAGATATCTCCAAGTGATGCCCAGTACTTACCAAGATCAGAATCATTACCACTTTCTTTGTTACCATCTAAATCTTCAAAGCGAGTATTTTCTACTAAAATTACATCTCCAGCTCTCATTTCATTTACAGCATCAGTAAGTATTTCAGATCTAGTTTCATCTACAAACATTACTTCTTTATCAAGTAGTTCACTTAATCTAAAAGCAATAGGTTCTAAAGTATTCTTTTCTTTATCTTCTACTGTTTTTACTCTTCCTAAATGAGAAAGAAGTATTACTTTAGCATTATTTTCTATAGCATAATTAATTGTTTCTAAACTTTCTCTTATTCTATTATCATCAGTAATTATTCCATCTTTAATAGGAACATTAAAATCTACTCTAATAATTACTTTTTTATCATTAAGATCAAAATCTCTAATTGTTTTCTTCATAAGTCTCTCCTAACTAACTATCATAATTATACAATTTTTATAAAAAAGAGTAAATAAAAAGGAATTATTAAATAATTCCTTAATTTACTGAGACAGTTCTAGTAACTGATAATTCTTTATATGTATAAGTTATTGTGTAAGTACCAGCACCTATTGTACTAATAGAAGAAACAGCTGTTCCTCCTTTAGTAATACTAGTAGTTGCAGTAGCTCTTACAATCATACCATTTTCATCTAGTATTAAATAACCAGGATCAGTATAAGTACTACCAATAGATAGTTCAATAGTTTCTTTTCCTTGTAATAAAAGATAATCAGTTCTAAGAGGTGCTCCTACGCAGCTAGTACTTAATAAATCCATTGCAGATTCATCTACTATATACTGATAAGATCCTCCTACGTTTTTTATAGTAAGTGGTAATTCATTAGGAAAGCAAGTAGTTTCATCAAGAGGATTTTCTATATCATCACTTGCAAAACCAGATAATTTAACTATACCTAGATTAATAGTAATAGAATTACCATCTTCTGGTAAAAATCTAGCATTTGCATCTCCCCAAGTTTTAAGACTACCCTTTATAGAATCAATTTGAACTTTATATAATCTTTCTTCATGCATACCTATTAAAGAATTAATAGATGGAATAGCAATTAGTGAAATAACACCTAATATTATTATAATTCCAAGTAATTCTATTAAAGTAAATCCTTTCTTATTCATACCATCACCCTATTTATTTTAAACTCATTAAATATTTAGCAGTTCTAACCATTTGACTAGTATAACCATTTTCATTGTCATACCAAGCAACTACTTGTACTTGATATAAATTATCACATATTTTATTAACCATTGTTTGTGTAGCATCAAAAAGTGATCCTTCAGTTATACCAACGATATCTGATGAAACAATTTGTTCATCATTATACCCAAAGCTTGCATTTTCTTTAGATTTCATAAACTCATTAATTGCTTCTTTAGTTATATCTTCACCTTTAACAACAGCAACTAAAATTGTTGAAGAACCTGCTGGAACCGGAACTCTTTGTGCTGAACCTATTAATTTACCATTAAGTTCTGGTATAACAAGTCCAATCGCTTTTGCTGCTCCTGTTGAGTTAGGAACAATATTAATAGCTCCTGCTCTTGCTCTTCTTAAATCACCTTTACGATGTGGTCCATCAAGAATCATTTGATCTCCAGTATAAGCATGGATTGTTGTCATAATTCCACTTTTAATTGGAGCAAATTCATTAAGCGCCTTAGCAAGTGGTGCAAGGCAGTTAGTAGTACAAGATGCTGCACTAATAATATTATCATCTTTAGTTAAAATATTTTCATTAACACCGTATACTACTGTTGGTAAATCATCTCCAGCAGGTGCTGAGATAATTACTTTTTTAGCTCCGGCATTAATATGTGCCATTGCTTTTTCTTTAGATGTATAAAAACCTGTACATTCAAGTACTACATCTACATCCAAATCTTTCCAAGGACAATTATTTGCATCTTGTTCTTTATAGATAATGATTTCTTCACCATCTACAATTATTGAATTATCTGTATATTCAATAGAATGTCCTTCATATCTTTTTTGAGCAGAATCATATTTAAGTAAATGTGCTAGCATTTCAGGACTTGTTAAGTCATTAATTGCTACTACATCATACCCTTCTAGGTCAAACATTTGTCTAAATGCTAAACGACCAATTCTACCAAAACCATTAATTGCTACTTTTATCATGTAAAACCCTCCTAGTCTTCTTTAAATCCACTTCCACCAATAAATTCTCTTAAGATAGAATCTTTTGGAACACAATCACTTGGGATTGATAAGAAGTTTCTTAAAAAATTAATTAATCTTATAGCTTCTGGATATGCTGGATCATCTTCTGTTACAGAGAATAAAAGTGGTTCAGCATATGTTTTAAGTACTCCTAGTTCATAAACTAAAGCAGTATTTATAACCATATCAGCTTCATCTTGGAATGGGAATATATAGTTTTCTTCTCCAAAAGAAATATTTCCCCACATATTAAGTGTTTCTGTTGCTAAATGACCTCGATGTCTATTATCTCTTACTATTCTTCTTAATTTTCTAGTATCACTCGTATGAATACGATTGTGATCATCAATATTAAGTTGTGTAAGAGGACTAATATATATTTTAAATTTATTTTTTCTATCAATAGCAGCAGTTAAATCTTCATTTAAAGCATGTATTCCTTCTATGATGATAATATCATCATCACCAAGTTTAAGCCATCTATTCTTGTATTCTTTCTTTCCTAAAATAAAGTTATATTGTGGAAGAAGTACTTTCTCTCCTTCAAGCATTTTAGCAAGTTGTCTATTAAATAAATTTAAATCTAAAGCATTAATTGATTCAAAATCATAATCTCCATTTGGAAGTTTTGGAGTCTTTTCTCTATCTAAGAAATAATCATCTGTAGATAATCTATGAGTTTTTAAACCATATGTTTGTAAATATACAGCTAGTTTTTTAGCAGTTGTTGTTTTTCCTGATGAAGAAGGACCAGCCATTAAAACAATTTTAACTCTTTTACGATTTTCATTTATTGCAAATGCTGCTTGAGCAAGTTGATTTTCAAAATTAGCTTCTGCAAGTCTAATAATTTCATCATCTTTACCATAAGAAATAATTTCATTTAAATCAGCAGCACAATTAACACCTATTTTTTCACCCCATCTAGTATAATCTAAGAATTTATCAAATACCATTTTATGGTGAACATAATCTAAAGTGCATTCTGGATTAAGTACTGTAGGTATTGAAAGTACAAATCCATTATCCTTAATATATGTTAATTTAAAACTATCAATTACTTTAGTACTAGATGCCATTTCATTAAAGAAATAATCATAATAATCATCTAATCTATATAAATTAACATAACTATTACTTATATATTTAAGTACATTTACTTTATCCATTCTTTTTTCTTTTTTGAAATATTTAATAGCATCCATTCTTGATACAGATAGTCTAGTAAATTTTAAATCTTCATCTACTATCTTATGCATTTCTACTTCAATATCTGCAAGTAAAGCTCTATCTAGTTTCTTTTTACCATTAAGTTCGCAGTAGATACCTCTATCTATAGAGTGTTCTATACGTACATCATTATCAAATCCAAGTAAACGATGTACTGCTACAATAAGTATCATTTGAGCACTTGCTGAGTATACATTATTACCTTGGAAACTAGATCTATCTACAAAGTCTATATCGCACTTTTTTTCTACTTCTTTATTAAGATTTACTACTAAATTATCAACTTTAGCAGCTAGTATTGGATAATTAAAATATTTTTGAAAAGATGTTGCAATTTCTTCAAGCGTAGTATCCGCAGGGAAATCCTTTACTATCTTATCTCTAAATGTAACTTTAACTAATCTATCCATTTTATCTACCCTCTTTATCTAATACTTATTTTATCAAATTTTAAGTTTTTTGTATATAACAAATAAAAAAAGATAGTATAAAACTATCTTATAAGATACTAGAAAAATCTTCACCTTTTAGATTTGATACTACTTCTATATTATTAATAGTCTCATCTATTAGTGATTCATAATCGAAACTGTTTTCATATTTAATACATTTATCTAAATTAGGATTAATTACTGGGTGTCTTGGAAGGAATATAGTGCAGCAATCTTCAAAAGGAAGAATACTTGTTTCATATGTTCCTATTTTATTAGATATATCTATTATTTCTAGTTTATCCATACATGCTACTGGTCTTATAACAGGCATATTTGTAACACTATTTATTACATACATACTTGTTAGTGTTTGACTTGCTACTTGTCCTACACTTTCACCATTTATAATAGCATGTGCTTTTATTTTTTTAGCATATTTTTCTGCTATACGATACATCATTCTTCTCATAATAGTTATATTATAATCAGAAGGACAATTTTTATATATTTCTTCTTGAATCTTTGTAAAAGGAACTACATGTACTTTAATATTACCTGAGTATTCATTAATAATATCAGCAAGTTTAATTACTTTGTTTTTAGCTTCTACGCTTGTATGTGGAGGTGCTTCAAAATATAAACAATCTATATCAATACCTCTTTTTAAAGCAAGATATCCTGCTACTGGTGAATCTATTCCACCACTAAGCATAAGAAGTCCTTTTCCTTGTACTCCTACTGGATATCCACCAGAACCTGCTATTTCATTTAAATAAATAAATGTCCCTTCTGGTCTTATTTCAATATGAATTCTAAGATCTGGATTATGTACATCTACCTTACAGTCAAAATTGCGAAGTACATGTCCACCTATTACATTATTAAAATCCATAGAACTTATTTCAAATCTTTTATCTGCTCTTTTAGTTTCTACTTTAAAAGTTTTAAATGTTTCTTTTTTAAGTATTTCACTTATTTTTTCTTTTATTTCATTAGTATCATTATTAGTCTTATGACATATTACTACGCTATGAATACCAAATATCTTAGATAATTTACTTGCTATAGAATCTATATCTTCATCATCACATGTTATGTACATACGAACTCTATCATATACCATATTAAAGTTATAATCACTAAGTAAACTCTTTATATTATTAGCAAGTAATTTAATAAACATTTTTCTATTTTCTTTCTTAGTAGTAAGTTCTCCATACTTAATTAATATTAATCTTTCCATAGTATTCCTCCAAACCGGTGATATTATATCATTTTAGAAAAGAAAAAGAAATATAAAAATATTTCTTATACTCTTTTACCGTATCTTATGTATTTACAAGTAGTTTTATTCTTTATAAAAGAATTAAATGAACTTTCTATATTATTCTTAGTTATTATATAAGCATCATTTACAGAAGTATATATATAATAATTATCATCAGTTTCTATTATCTTATATAATTCATCATATTTAACTTTTAAATTCATTCTTTTAGTCTTAATAGTAAAATAATTTTCATAGAATAAATAAGATATATTAGATTCTCCTAAAAGTTTATTACTAGTATATAAACGTTTACATCTAATTTTAGGAGCAATTATTCCGACCATTAAGAAGTTAGCAAATAATATAAATGAAATTAGTAAATAAAGTACTAAATCATTTATCATATAAATAAATACTGTTGATATAGAAAGTATTGCAAGTAGTAGCATTATTAAATTAGTAAATACATGCTCTGAATTATTATATTCATACATAAGTGAAAATGCTGAATAGTTATATTCACTTTCTGTTTTATATAATAGTCCTATACTATCATGGTCATCAAATCTATCATGTAAATATTTAAAAAGTAATTCATGTTCCTCACAGTATGGTACATACTCAGGATCATGATTCTTATATATTTGTTCTAAATATTCATAATATACATATTTAATATCAGTAAGTTCAGATATTTGAAGTTTGGTATTTTCTACATCTAAATCTTCTGTTACTAAATATACGTCATCTAAACAATTTAAGCTTCCACCAGCAAGATCTTCTTTTCTTCTAACAGAGAATAAGTATTCTAAATCTTCTGGCTTTTTTATTATATGTAATTCTTCCTTTAATTCACGAAGTGCAGTTGTAATATTATCTTCCCCTGCTTTTACGTGTCCAGCACATGATATTGCCCATAAATTAGGAAGAGTATCTTTTTTAGGAGATCTTTTTTGAACTAATATTTCTTTATTAGAGTTTACCACCCAAATATGAACAGTACGATGTAAATCACCATCTCTTAATATTTCTTCTCTACTCTTTTGATATAATACTTTTCCTTTTTCATTTATTACATCTAGTATTTCCATAGTGCCTCCTAATTAAAAGTGAAAAGATTAATTCTTTTCACTTTCATAAAATCCTATTAATTTGTTATATATGCCAGGTTCTACTTTACTTAAAGCATTTACAGAATAATCAAGTGATCTTTGATAATCCCCACTAAAGAAAAGTGCTTCTGAATGTGATAAGTGTTTATCTAGTTCAGGATAATCAGAACGATATCTATTTCCATATACAATAGCCATTTCTGAGAATCTAGCAAACTTAATCATATCTTTAGTTTTAGTAAGTAGTTTTAAAACTAAATCTCTTGCTGTATCTACTCTAGTATTAAGTACTTCTATTGTAATAGGTTTCTTTTCAAGTTCTACTGAAACTTCTTTAATAGCTGCTTGAGCTTCTGATAATTCTACATAGTAACTATCAGGTATAACTGGGAATTTGTATTCACGTATTTTAGCTTTTGCAGTTTTAAGAATAATCTTAATTTCTTCAAGTTGTTCTCTAGCTCTAGCTTCATCATCTTTCATAGAACCAATAGTATCTAGTGTTGAATCTAAACTTTCTTCAATAGCTGATAATCTTACTACTAAAAGTTCTAATTCTTTATATAATTTAGAATAAGCAAATATAGGATTACTTGTATGATCCATTAATGCTTTATAATCAACATTTAATTTCTTAAGTTCATCATTAATTCTATTAAGTGTTTCCACATCTTTATCATTTAAATCATATAAATTCTTTATTTCTTCTAATTGTTTAAAAATATCATTAACTAGTTTATTAATACTATTAATCTTTTTATCAAATGATTTAAGTGTTTCTTCATATACTTTTCTAGCTTGTTTCTCTTTTTCAAAATCATTAAATAATCCTTCAAAGTATTCATTAAGTACTTTTAGTTCTAATAAACTATCTTCAATATTAAGTACTTTAGCTCTAGTTAAAATATCATTTATTTTCTTTTCAGCTTCTTCAATATTATAATCAACATTTAAGTAGTCTAAAGGATATCCTGCTGCTACCATTTGATCATTAATATTTTTAATATCAGCCATCTTTTTAGGAATTAGTGTTACTGCCATTAATACTATAGAAGGCATTTCATCTATAATAACTGCCATATGATCTAGCATTTCTTCTATAGATACAGTTATTTGATTTAATTCCTGTATTTGACTATTTTCTATTACTCTTTCAAAGTCTTCAAATCTTTTAGCAATATTTTCAAATTGTAAAGATATAGACTCTTCTACTACTCCGTAGTCATCCTTAGTATTTTGAAATTTATCATATAATTCGCGATATCTAGTTTTAAGACCAGTTATAACAGATCTATTTCTTTCTTCACTAGTTGTAACTTGTCTTATTTCTTCAAGTAAGTACTCAGCTGTAGTTCTTACTTTATATATTTCCATTTCAAGTTTAGCTATTTTATAGATAGTAGATTTATAATCTTTTTGAGATAAAGTATAAGTTGCTTCTAGAAGCATATCTGATATTTTAGGAATTTGTACTTCACTAATATCATCAAAACGATTCTTCCACTCATTATACATAACATTTAGTTTTTCATTGCTTCTATATCCCTCTATTTTAGCAAGTTCAGGAATTATAGGAGTACTAGAAATTTTATTCTTTTCAACATCAAGTTTATCTAACTCTTTTTTAAGCTTTTTCTTACGAACTGCACGTATAATAATTATAATAACTATAATAAATAAAACTGTAAAAGAAGATATTGCAATCCCATATAGTAATATATTATCTTTCATACATTCACCTCGCTATTATAACTATATCATATTTATTAATTTTTTTAAATATATTTATAAAATTATTAATTTTTTAAAGTAGTTTTAAGCGTAGAAAATGCTTGACTTTTCAAAGGAAAATATATATAATCTTAATTGCGTATGAATTAGCAGCGCCAAATAGAAAATTATAACGTGTTTATTACCTACAGGGTTTATTGTGTAACTTTTGCTGCAAAGCGAAGATATTAGAATATGACACCCTATAATTTGACTATTAGGTCTCTAGATTTATATGAAATAAAGAAGGAGGAAAGAAATATGGCAAGATATACTGGACCAAGTTACCGTAGAGCTCGTCGTGTTGGTTTCTCAATTACTGAAACTGGTAAAGAGTTAGCTAAAAAACCAAACAGACCTGGTCAACACGGTGATAAAAGAGCTGGTAAACAATCTAACTATGGTGCTCAATTAGCTGAAAAACAAAAAGTTAGATTTATGTATGGTGTTAATGAAAAGCAATTCAAAACTATCTTTAAAGAAGCTGGTAAAATGAAAGGTGTTCATGGTGAAAACTTCTTAGCTTTACTAGAATCTAGATTAGATAACTTAGTTTATAGAATTGGTTTCGCTACTACTAGAAATGGTGCTAGACAATTAGTTAACCATGGACATATTACTGTTAACGGTAAAAAAGTAGATATCCCTTCATATAGATGCGTTCCTGGTGACGTTATTGCTATTAAAGAAGGCGAAGACTTAAAAGTAGTAAATGAAGCATTAGAATCATTACACAATAGAGTTGAATTTGTTACATTTGATGAAGCTAAAAAAGCTGGTACTTTCGTAAGAGTTCCTGCTCGTTCTGAATTAAATGCTGAAATCAATGAAGCATCAATCGTTGAATTCTACAACAGAGGTTAATAAAAAGAAGCATATGCTTCTTTTTTTGTGCATAAAAAAAGATAACTAATGTTATCTTAACTATTTCTAATTATACTAATATAATTATTTACTCTACTAGACCAGTTAGGGTCTTCTGCATAAACACGGTTCATCTCTTCAGCAGTAGTCATTCCTCTAGATACATAAGTATTTTTTAAATTATTCATATATCTACTAATACCAGAATCTAACGAGTTAAACCCTGCATAACTTCCTCCCCAGCAAGAATAATCTCCATATCCTTTCATTCCACCTATGTTATTACAATCTCTTACCATAGCAGAGCAGTTCCAATAACAACCAGTTTCTTGAAGTACTATAGCAACTGCTAAATATGGATCTACTCCAAGTTCTAAAGAGTAATTTACAAATGATTCGCCTGTTCCAGATAATTTTGAATGAAGAACCCTATTTAATTTACTTACAAGTTCTTCTTTAGTTAAACCATCATATACTATTAATTTAGCTTTAGGTTCAGGTTCCTCCTCTATTTCCTTCATTTCTTCTTCTATAATTTTTTCTAGTTCAGAACTACTAATTTTGTTTTCAACAGATATTTCTGATTTAGAAAAACTATTTACTGTATTACTAGTAATTCCAAATATAATAGCTACTATTAATAAGGCTATAAGCTTACTTATAGTTCTTTTTTTTAACATAAAACACCTCATCTATTTTTTTATGCAAGCATATCTATTGTATCATATTGCAAGAACTATAGCAAACAAAATAAAAAGAAGAAGGATTAATCCTTCTTCTCATCTACTTTCTTTTTAACTTTTTTCTTCTTTTTAAAATCAATTTTACTAAGTAATGCTAGTACTAAAAATGTATATAAAGGACTAAATACTACTAAGTATAAAAGACCTCTTACAAAATAATAAATAATATTTATATTGCTAAATAGAACACCATATATTTCTCTATTTATAATAATCATTAATACTACTATAAAAGCATACATAAATAGCATACTATCAAGCATTTTAGTCTTTATAAATGTAAATAAGTAATTCATATATAAATAAGCAAATCCAAAATTAACAATTATATGAATAAGCATTAACATATATACCGCTACTACATTTACAGAACTAGAACAAGTAATATACCTAGAAACAGTACATAAGTAACTAGTTCCATAGTGGTAAAAGAAATATAATAAACAATCTATTAATGCAACAAATATTATTCCCCATATAAAGAGTACTCTAGCATCTCCTCTTGAAGTAAACTTTTCATTAGTATATAAAATATTTACTGGATATACAAAGAATACCATAACACCAAGGAACATTAGTATTAATAGACCAAATACTTTTAAAAATAATAAAACAATCCCCATGTCTATTCCTCTATTCTATTTATAGAATAACATAATCTAACTTTTTTATCAATAAAAAAAGGATATGACAAAGTTTTCTCGTATCATATTAATGTAGGAATATCTAAATGTTGGGTGTTATCTCCAAAAGGAGGTGGTACTATGACTAAAAAAGATTTATTAATTTCTATATTAATTATCTTTATTTTCATACTATTATCACTACTATTCTTAGTTTTGATACAAAAAAACACCTAACTAGTTAGTTAGGCAGTTACTCTAGTAACACCTAACTCGCAAAAATTAGGTATTCCTATATATAAATTATCATATATATAATATAATTTCAATACTATTTCCACTCATATATTTCAAGTTCATATGTTCCACTGTTTCTTGTATATACCAGTGTTCCCTTAGTAGCATACAAACTTACAGGGAAATAATTATCCAAATTATACTGAGCACATGCCACAGCATAATTAAAGTTATCATTGTTTGTACTGTTAAAGAAAATCATCGCCGCTGCAGACGGATAACCTGCTCTTATTCTACCAATTATATATCCATCATTTTCCATTGTATATGAAGTGCTACTCGATGTAATTGTTTTAACAAGAGTGCCTCTTCTTGCTACATATTTCCTTAAAGAATCAATAGCATCTTTTGTATTATCTACATCCCAATTTTCATCAACTGGAGTATACCCAATATCTTCAGCAAAAAGTGAATATGCAAAAACAGTACTTGTTAAAACAAGTACTAAAAGCACAAAGAAAAATAATGTCTTTTTAATTTTTTCTTCTCATTTCACATACTCCCTATTCTATATTAAATTATATAGATTTAAGTTTTATTAAATACCTAGAAACGTTATTCTAGCATATCCACTACCTGCTTTAGCACATTTACTTATAGCACTAGAACTATATCCATTAGGGCAATTTGTAGTATCTTTTTGTGATGTATGAGTAGTCGTACCGTATGTTGAAGTTGTATATGTATCTAAAGAATCACTTTCTTCACACTTATAGCAGTACATACTCTTAGTTATATTATTAGATGTATTGGCATTTAAACGAGTTGTAGATAAATAAGATGAACCTCCGGCTGCTGGAACAAATCTACCAGATCCTCCGCCGTACAATCCTCCGCCTCCTCCAGAGGTTTCACCGCATGCAGCACCAGTTATAATTCCATCACCTTGGCCAAAAGAACCAGTTGATGAATAAGCTGCATAAGTATATCCTGCAGAACCACCAGAAGTTTGAGTACCACCATTAGAATCTTTACGAATCGAGTAAGATGAATAAGATATTACACCATTTACTCCTTTAAATCCTCCAGAAGCACCGCCGTGGCCATAAATCGAGCTATCTTGTTGGTATCCACCACCGCCTCCTCCAGCAACAATAAGAATTTCATCTAAATTATTAGCATATGATGATAATGGGCCGCGGTTGGTTAGTGCAACATGAGTTGCGCCACCTCCGCCACCAGCGATACGAGTACCGCAGCTACTACAACACTGATTACCAGAACTACCGAAACCTTTACCACCGCCATTATATCCTCCGTATGCATATCCATTTGATGATGCATTTCCAGCACCACCTACATATATATATAAAATGTCACTAGTATTTAATATAGTAAGACCAACCGAATATCCACCATATCCTCCTATATATGAACCTGTTGTAGCGCCTTGTCCTCCCCAAACCTCAATTTTATAAGTTCCTTTACAAGGCGAAACAAAAATATTTGGTTCACCAGCATAGCCAAAAACCCATGTCTTATTAACAAGTTCATTACTACATTTGGACATACCTCTTAAATCGTCTAAAGCTTCTTTTGTATCACTAACATTCCAAGATGAATCAACTGGAGTATATCCAATATCTTCAGCTAAATAAGAATATGCAAAAACAGCACTTATACTTAATACAAGTGCTCCAAGTATAAAGAATGCTATTTTATTAAGATTTTTCTTCATACACACATTCCTACCTTATATCATTATTTTAATATATATTCATATATATTACAAGATAATAAAAGACCCGTAAGGGTCTTTTATTAGTTGTTTCTATTTTTCTTTCTTTCTTGTTCAGTTAAATACTTCTTACGCATTCTAAATGCTACTGGAGTAACTTCAACAAGTTCATCTGTATTAATGTAGTCAAGTGCACTTTCTAGAGTAAATAATCTAGGGCGTTTTAATACTACTGTATGATCTTTAGAAGAACTACGAGTATTTGTTAAGTTTTTACCTTCTACTACATTTACTACTATATCATTATCATGAGAGTGTTCACCAACTATCATACCTTCATAAACTTCAGTACCTGGTTCAATAAACATTTCACCGCGGTCTTCTAGTTTACCTAGTGAGTATGCAGTTGCTTTACCATTACGCATTGATACAAGAACACCTAGTTTTCTTTCTCCTACTGTATTACCTGCAAGTGGTCTATATTCTTTATAAGTATGATTCATCATACCATAACCTTTTGTAAGTGTCATAAAGTCAGTTGAGAATCCTAGTAATCCTCTTGATGGGATTGTATAAGTAATTCTTGTTTGTCCATTTTCATTTGACATATGTTCCATAGTAGCTTCTCTCTTACCTAAGGCTTCGATTACACCACCAACATATTCATCTGGACAGTCAATTTGTAATTCTTCGAATGGTTCACACATTACACCATCGATTTCTTTTTTAATAACTTGAGGTTTTGATACTTGAAGTTCAAATCCTTCTCTTCTCATGTTTTCAATTAAAATTGATAAATGAAGTTCACCACGACCTGAAACTATCCAAGATTCATTTCCTTCACCTTTTGTTACTTTTAAGGAAACATCTCTTTCAGTTTCTTTATATAATCTTTCTTCTATTTTAGAAGCTGTTAATATTTTACCTTCTTTACCTACAAATGGACTTGTATTTGTACCAAATGTCATTTGTAATGTTGGTTCATCTATTCTTAATTTTGGTAAAGCTTCTTCTTTACCTATTTCACAAACAGTTTCACCTACTTCGATATCAGGTAAACCTGCTATAGCAATGATATCTCCGGCTTCAGCTTCTTGAATTTCAATTCTCTTTAAACCTAAGAAACCAAACATTTTTTGAATTCTAAAGTTTTTATAAGAACCATCAAGTCTTACGCATGAAACCATATCATTAACATGTACTTTACCTCTTTTTACAAGACCAATACCTATTCTTCCTACGAAGTCATTATAGTCTAGTAAAGCTGGTTGAAATTGTAAAGAACCTTCAGATACTCTTGGATCTGGAATAGTTGATAATATTAAATCAAATATTGGATCCATAGTTTCTTTTTGTGTTGAGATATCTGGGTCTAAACTACAAGTACCGTTAACTGCTGAGCAGTATACTACAGGGAAATCAAGTTGATCAATATCTGCTCCTAGTTCAATAAATAATTCTAATACTTCATCAACAACTTCTTTTGGTCTAGCTGTTGGTTTATCTATTTTATTTACTACAACAATTGGAGTAACCCCTGCTTCTAAAGCTTTTTTAAGAACGAATCTAGTTTGTGGCATTGTTCCTTCATAGGCATCTACTACTAGTAAAACACCATCAACCATGTTCATAATACGTTCTACTTCACCACCGAAGTCAGCATGTCCTGGAGTATCTAAGATATTAATACGAGTATCTTTATAATTAATAGCTGTTGTTTTAGCTAAAATTGTAATACCTCTTTCTCTTTCAATGTCATTAGAATCCATTACTCTTTCTTCAACTTGTTCATTATCTCTAAATGTACCTGACATTTTTAAAAGTTTATCAACAAGTGTAGTTTTACCGTGGTCAACGTGAGCTATAATAGCAATATTTTTTATTCTTTTCATAATTACACTTCCTCGCAACTGCAATATTGTATCACATTTATTTATATAATGCAAAATAAAAAAGAAATATAACAAAAATTACATTTCTTTATATTCTTTAATAATTTTATTAAATTCTTTTTTATTCTCTTTTTTCCATCTTGCATAACTCTTACTAGATGGTTGATATGCGAAGAAATCATAGTGACCACCTGATTTAGCATTTAAACTAATTATAAAGTTATATACATTATTATGTAGGTCTTTATATACACAAAGCATTCTTATATGGTCATCTATTTCTGTACCATTTTCATCTGTTCTGACTAGGTTAACTATACGTGCTTGTACAGATGATTCTTCAGATGCTTCCATATCAAGTGTAGTAAATAGTTTTTGATTTACATCTCCAGATGAAGACTGAGCTCCATATATTTGATTACCTGTTAGTAAGTTATAAAACTTAATATTAGTTGCAACTCCATATCCTATATTATGAAGCATTAGCTTAACATTAATATCTCCTTCTGTTTCACTATCATTATAATCAAAATCAGGATTTGATTTTAAATAATTTCTACCTACTGCAGTTAAATAATAAGATAGTTTATTAATCTTATCTATTTCTGCTACTTTATCAAGTACAACATATGGTTGATGGTTTTCCATATTTTGAGCTTTAATTCTATTATTAACAGTATATACAGTTGCAAATACAGGAATAATAATTGATAAAACTGGAAGAAGTACATTTACCCATACTTCAGTCATATTACCTCCAAATAATTCTTGTATATTCATACTATCACCTACCTAAATACTTCTTTTAATAAATAATCCATTGTTATTTTAATATCTTCAAATACATCTAAATGATCTAGTTCTCCTCTGCTAAACCATTTAGCACCATAACTTTCATTTTTATCATATACAGCATCTATTATATCATTATTAGGTACTGCTACATAAACTATATCAACATGTAAATGATTATTACTACAATTTTTTTGTATACCAAGTGGTCTTATAAAATCACTTTCTCTAGGAAATCTTTCTCCTATTAGCTTAACTTTTAAGCCAGTTTCTTCATATACTTCTCTTTCTGCGGCTTCTTCAGGAGTTTCATTATGTTCTATGTGTCCTCCTGGTTGAACCCATTTATTAAACTTCTTATGTTTAACAAGTAATATTTTTTTATTATTAGGATTTATTATAATTGCTGATGCACAAAAATCTCTATCCATAAACTCACCTTTATCCTATATAATCATTATAAAACAAAAAAAGATACTAAGTCAAAGATTAGTATCTTTCTTTACATTTATTTCTTTTTAGTACTTTTCTTTATATCATCTAAAATACTATGGTCAAATACTACATTTGTTTTAAGTACAAATATTAATACTATAATAATAAGTGCACCATAAACTATATAACCTAGTACTCTATCATGTAAGAAATATACAATTGAAGCAAAAGCAAATAATGCATCAATTAAATATATAACAAGTACTGTAGTTCTTTGTGATAAATTACGACTTAAAAGTTGATGATGAATATGTAATCTATCAGCATGTGATATACTTTGTCCTTTTAGTTTTCTTCTAATAATAGCAAATAATGTATCAAGTATAGGAATTGCTATTAATAAAAGTGGAATAAGTAAAGATGTCATAGTAACATTTTTAAATCCTAAAAGCGCTATTACAGCAATCATAAATCCTAAGAACATTGATCCAGTATCACCTATAAACATAGATGCAGGATTAAAGTTATATAAAAGGAATCCTAAAGTAGATCCTAAAAGGATAAATGCTAATGTACAGTCTAGTCCAAATTTATTTTGCATAACAGCAATTATTCCTATTGTTAAGAAATATATTGAACTTATACCACTTGATAGTCCATCTAATCCATCTATTAAATTAATACAGTTAACACTTCCTAATATAAAGAATAATGTAAGTGGATAAGCTAGTACTCCAAATCTAAGTGTTATACCAAATGCAGATATTTCACTAATTAGTAAATGTCCATAAAATACTATAATTAGTGCTGCTATTACTTGTCCTGTAAATTTAGCAAGTGCTGATACTGGTTTTATATCGTCAATAAATCCAGTAATAATAATTATAAAACTACCTATTAAAATAGAGTTCATTGTTAAACTAGGTGTTCCAAATATCATATAACTTACTAAAAAACCAAAGTATACTCCAAGTCCACCTAATTTAGGAATAGGAACTTTATGAATATGTCTATTCTCATCATCATGTCTAGGTACATCGATTGCTCCTACATGTTTTGCTATCATCTTAATAACTGGTATAGCACATACAACTATTAAGAATGATACAAGTACCATAATTAAAATGCTTTTAACGTGTTCTATCATAATTACATCTCCTAAAGGTATTATATCATATATTAATAAAAAAGAGCTATTTATTAATAGCTCCACTTATTGCATCATAACCTACTATAACAAATATGATTAATATAATTATTGCAATTAATATTAATATTATTTTTAAGAAAAGAGGCATTTTAACTTTAACATCTTCTCCATCTTCAGTAAAGTCTTTATCTTTTAATTTCATAGAACCTGTATTAAATATCTTTTCTACTTCTTCAGTTCTATTTTCATCTATTTCATTTGCTCTTGCTTCTGCAATTACTTTTTTAATAGATGTTCCTTGTTTATCTGTAAGTTCAGTTGTTTTTGCTAAATCAGAAAACATATCTAAACTTAAATCTTTATCAGCTAGTCCATTAAGTGATTTATTATTTCCTGCTATAGTTTCAATTAATTCTTGTAAATCAGCAATATCTCTTTTTTGTTCTTCTTCCGTATATATATCTTTATTATTAATTCTTTTCTTTATACCTTCAAAATCAATACCATCTAATTTACGGATTTTATGATCTACTTCTACATCTTCTTTTGCTTGAGCAAGTGCTTCTTTAATATCATAATTATCTTCATTTGTTTCTTCAATTAATACATTAGGTACTTCAAAATCCTTTTTTACAAGTCTTATTTCTTCATCTCTTTTTTGCTTAGCAAGTAATTCTTTTACTTTTGAGATATCTATTTCATTTGTAATACTTGGTTCTACTACACCCTCTATATTAGAATAAGCTTCGGATTCTTGATAGATATTATCATATAAATCTTTATTTTTAACAGTTCTTTTATTTTCATTCACTGCTCTATCATGATATCTTTCATATCTACTAGCCATACATATCACCATCTTAATAATACCATATTTTTAATAGTTTTTTAAGTGTTATTGCTTTTTTGACATATTTTATCTATAATTATTTACAGGAGGAATAAAACAATGAAAGTAAAAGTTAATAGTGATATATGTATTGGATGTGGTGCTTGTGAAGCAACATGTGATAAAGTTTTTAAAGTAGAAGATGCTGTTGAACTTCTTATGGAAGAAGTTCCAGAAGAACTTGAAGAACAAGTTGAGGATGCTGCAGCAGGATGCCCAGTAATGGCTATCGAAGTAGAAAAAGATGAAGAAAAATAAAGAGAATTTAGTTTACTAAATTCTCTTTTCTTTTTCTAAATAATCTCCAGTTATA
>JAEEMF010000022.1 GCA_016283075.1 Bacilli bacterium
AGATTTAAATAATGAAATAGAATATGAATTATCTAAAATATTTAGTAGATATATTTTAAAACATAAATTAAATAAATATATATATCAAAAATGGTATATAAAATATATTATTAAAAAAGAACTTATTAAATATAATATAAGTCCTGATATAAAAATAACATCTCCTATTAATTATAAGTTAAAACTTAATAAATTAAGTACTTATAATAAATTAGATTCTATTAAAGATAATATAATCGATTTAAGGTCATTTAATGCCCTTAAATCAAGAGATTATAATAAAGCATTAGTATTTATACTAAATAATAGTTTTAAGTACTTACAGGGCCTTATTTTTGATAATATTGATATAAATAATAAATATAATAAAGATTTATATATTTTTATGAAAGAAACTATTATTTATCAAAATATAGATAATAATTTAATAATAAATCCTTTATATGAAAATATAAAGAAACTTAATATAATAAATGAAGATTATCCTAAAATAGATATAGATCTTAAAATAGATGAATTAGTATTAAAAGATAATACCTTACTAACAAAGTATCCCCTACTAAAATGTGAATACTCTGATAATGGTATAAAGAAAACACTAAGAGAATTAATAAATAGTTATATATCTAAAAAAGAAGATATTTTATTAAAAGAAAAAGAATATAATAAAATACTAAAAGAATCAGATAATGATATAGTAATAAATAAAATATCTTCTGATTTAAAAGAATTACTAACTAATAAAGATAATATTACTACATTTCATAATGAACTAATATATTCTAGTTTAGAACTACTTAGTATACTTGATTTAACTAAGTTACTACCTAAACTAAATATAAAAGAAATAGAAGTATTAAAACAGTCTGCTATATCTAATAAAAATATCGTAATAAAGAAACTAGAAAATAATAGAAAGAAAATATTTAAACCAGATACATTCTTTAAAAATGAAGAAATACTTACTAAAGAATATTCTAAAGCAGCAAGATATGAATCTAAAATAAATGATTACTTAAAAGAGTCTAATATTAATTAGACTCTTTTATCTTTCCATATTCTTTTATTACATGTATATCAAGTTCATATATATCACTAGAGCATTCTCTAACTGGTATATTAAGATTATTATCAATAATTACATTTACTGCATCTACTAAGTAATTATAGTTTTTAAGTATTTTATCTATATCATAAGGATTCTTTCTAATTAGTTTAAGTAGTCTTATATCAAGCGATCTTATCTTATCTCTAGGAATACTACTACTTAAAAATTCATTACCGTAATGAATAGAATTTCTTTTAGCTTTAATATCGCTTGATACTAAAAAATCCACAAATATAGGTGAAGATGGATCATACTCATCTTCACCTGGATATATATCATCTAACCCTACTACTGAAAGTGATACATTATCACTTCCATTAACATGAGATTCTAAATCATCCATAGTTTTAAGTACTTTATCACTATGACTTGTTATTTTATATGTATTTTGATCTATTAAAGAAAGTACTCCGTATTTACATATAGAAGAAGCATCTTTATACATTGCGTTATGATGATACTTATAGTCTATATATGTAGACTCTTCCCCCCCTATTTTTTCAAATGTTTCTTCTATAAAATCTACTACTTTTTCTTTACTAATTTCTACCATATAATCAACCTTTCCAAAAAGCGCGCGAAAAGGCTTTTATCATACACTAAAGATAAAAAAAATACAAGATATAAATCTTGTATTTTTATGGTTATTTATTATTTTTTTATAATTTGCTTTTCATCTGCTTCTTTTCCTAAGTTATAGTACTTTTTAAACTCACGGAAGAACTTATAGTATTCTTCTCTACTTGAGAAATTAGTCACTGGATACATAACATTATGACTAGCTTCAAATATTAAAGATTGTTCATATGAAAGAACAACAAATGGTTCTTTATTATCATCATCTACACTACAAAATTCTACGCTTTCCGCTCTTTCATTATTTCTTTTAGTAACAGTATCTCCTATATACGCTCCTGTAAATATATATAACTCATCACTTACTTTAGGAATACTAAATCTATCTATATGATTTAATTTAGTAAAACTATTATTTATACTATCAACACTACTTTTTGAATAATTTTTTGCTAATTCTTTTTGTAATCTTTTAAGTATCATATAATCTACTCTTTTAGTTTTCATATAATCTCCCCCTAAAAACAGGCATTATTATACATTATTATAAAAATAATGCAAATCCATTAATTTGCATATTTTTTTTATTTTGATATTATATATACCTAATAAAGGAAGTGATATTATGTATTACAATCAAAACTCTGAAGAAAAGAAAAATGATTATTACAGACTATCAGAAGAATTACTTAAAAACTATTTTGAAAAATATCCTTGTTTAATAAATGAAATAATACCAAACGAAATGCTTAATTCAAAGATATTTGGATGTGTAGATTACCCTACTCTAAGACAATGTAAGCATGAATCTACTATTATTGAACCAGAGAAAGTAGAATTACTTTCAGTATTTAAAAGGTTTGATAATAAAGAAATGCTAGATGAGTTTGTTAAACTTATGTTTGACTTCCATCCTAGATTTTGTCAAAACCACCCTTTTGAATTTAGTCAAGGTAAATATAAATATCAAAAGTATGGTGAACTTATTAATACAGTAATACTAGGAAATCCTACTTTAGAAGAAAAGTTAGACTTATTTATAAGAATGTTAAAAGGAAA
>JAEEMF010000023.1 GCA_016283075.1 Bacilli bacterium
AAAGAGTAGATAAAATCTACTCTTTTTGTTATAATAATTATGGTTTTATAAGGAGATAGTATGGATTTAAAAAGTATTAGTAAAGAAGAAATAATTAATTTAATAAAAGAAGGAAAAGTAGATGCCAAAGAATTAACAAATAACGGAATATGTCCTACATGTTTTGATAAGGAAAATGATTTTGTTTTATACGGAAGTAATGAAAATAAAATGCTATATGAAGATGACATGTTCCAGTGTTATCTAGTAGGTAATCCTAGAGCAGAAGGACATACTGCAATATGCACTAAAAAACACTTTAAAGATATGATGGAAATAGATGATGATACTTGCACTAGAGTATTTATTCTAGCTAAAAAAGTAATGAATGCTATAAAGAAAGTATATAAATCTGAAAGTGTATATCTATGTACTATGTGTGATGGACCTATGAATCACTTTCATGTACAGCTAATACCAAGATATTCTTTTGAAAAAAGAGGATCTAATAATTTTGTTAAACCAAGAATGGAATACAAAGAGGATTTAGATAAACTAAATGAAATAAGAAACTTATTAAATAAATAGAGGTGATAAGATGGAAAAACTAGTAGTTGTTACAACCAATAAAAATAAAGTTGAAAGAATGCAAAGACTTTTAAAAGAGGAGCCATATGAAATAGTTGCATTAGGTGATGTAGTTAATGAAAAAATTGAAGAACCTGATGAGATATTTGAAAATGGTCTTGATAATGCTATTATCAAATCTACTTATTATGTAGATTATGTAGAAGAAGGAACACTTGTATTATCAGAAGATGATACTATTGAATTTGTGGGAATAAATGAAGAAGATGATCCTAAAGGACATATAAAAAGACCTGTTGTAAAAAAATATGGTTCATTTACTGATGAAAATGCAGCAAATTATTATAAGGATTTAGCAGCAAAATATGGTGGATCAATTCCAATGAATTTTAGATATGGACATAGTATTGCATTTAAAACTAGTGATAGTAAAAAATTTAAAAAAGTTCTTGCTAAATCATCAACACTTGAATCAAGACTTGTTAATGAAATTTATAAATTAGAGAAAAGACCGGGATACTTTTTAGCATCATTAATGGAAGTACTTGTTGATGGTAAATGGGTAAAATATAATGATTTAAGTGATGCAGAACTTGTTAAATTAGATTATGATTTATATGATTCAATTAAATATATGTTAGATGAAATTAAAAAGTAGTAGAGGTGATAAGATGGAAACTATTAAAATAGATGAGAATATGAAAGTAGGTGGTATTAATACCACAGAAGCACAAAATTATCCAGATAAAGTATGGAAGAAGTTTTTAGCATATTTAACTCCGAAAGAAGCAATGTTATCTTGTTCTTTATCTAATTCTTCTTCAATAGAAGAAATGAAAGAAATAGCAAGTATTAGAGAAAGACTTAGAGTTGCGTCTTTACTTGATGATTATATTAAAGGAAATCTAAATGATAAAGATTTTAACTTTGTAAAAAGTTTTTTTGATAGAAATAAATTAAGAGGTTTTGTAAGAGAAAGAATGGATGGTCAGTTAATTAGTGCAATTAGTTTTATTAGTTCTATGAAAACTGAAGAAAATATTTCTAATTATATAGATGTTAAAGAAAAAGACTATGATAAATTAGATATTAATGAAGCATATATTTTATTTGAAGCTAAAGAATATTTATATGAAAAAAGAGTAATTAAATCTAATCAAGATTTATATGATAGAAAAGCTAAAGAAGAATCTGATTTACATAGACATTTAATAAGAGACTACGGAAGGATTTAAATGAAATATATAGATGCACACGTACATTCAAGTATTAGTCATGATGGTATATCTTCTATAAAAGAGCATATTAATTATGCTAAAGATAATAATGTAGGAGAAATAACTTTTACTGAACATTATGATGACTATAAAGGAATAAAGACTAATCTTGAAACACTTGATATAGATAAATATAAAGAAGAATATTTAAAACAAAAAGATGATAATATTTTAAAAACTAATTTTGGTATAGAAATAGGTTTAAGACCAGAATCATTTGATAAAATATCAAATATGGTAAAAAGTAATAACTTTGATTTTATTATAGGTTCATCTCATATTACTTGCGGAAAAGATATGGCTTATGATAAATCTTTTTTTGAAGGATATACCCCTCATGAAGCTATTATGAATTACTTAAATGAAGTTTTAACAAATATTAAAATGTATAAAAACGAATTTGATGTATATGGACATATTGATTATGTAATAAGATATGTTCTTAAGTATTATGGTAATATTATGAATCATATTTCTTATGAAGAATTTAGGGATATTTTAGATGAAATATTAATAAGTCTTATAAGAAGTGATAAAGGTATTGAAATAAATACATCAGGTATTAGATATGGACTATCTAGTCCTCATCCTAATATGGAGATTATTAAAAGATATAAAGAACTTGGAGGAAAAATAATTACTATAGGGTCAGATGCCCATAGAAAAGAAGATCTTGCTAGTAATTTTAAAGATGCTTTAAATATATTAGAAGCATCAGGTTTTAATGAAATTGCGGTATTCCATAATAGGACTCCAGAGTTTATAAAAATAAAAAAATTTAATTAGAGGTATATATGGAAATTGAAAGTATTAAAACTCCTAAAGATATACTAGATTATATGAATGAACATATTAAGTATGGATGGATAGATATAAATGGTGATAAACATATTCGTAATATGAAAAACTTTAGATCACTTTATAGAACATCTTCTATAGATGAAATAATTAAAAGTGGTCTAGGTACTTGTATAGAGCAGGTATATCTAATGAGTAATCTTCTTTCTAAAATTAATATTCCAAATAAAATGTTTTGTACTAGAATATTTGAAGGAAAAGACTTTAATGATATGGATGCAGAAGAACATATGCACTGTTTTGTTTTATATTATTTAGATAATAAAGTTTATCATATAGAGCATCCTAACTGGTATAAAATAGGAATATATGAATATTCTAGTGAAGAAGAAGCTATTAAAAAAATAAATGACTATTATATAGAATTATCTGGAGGGATACCAAGACCAGTAACACAGTTCTATGAAGTTAAACCTAATATATCTTTTAAAGAGTTTAATATTTATATAAATAGTTTAGATGAAAGGTAATACTATGGAAGATATTAAAAAGATAATACTTGGTACTGGAAGTTATAGTACTGTTAAAAGTGGTAATACTGTTTCTATAACAGGTGATGGTGGTAATGCTTGGGGTTACTTTGGCCCTTCTTATAAAGCACTTGCTCCTAAATTAGTAACGTATCTTCCTTATGCAGAAAAATATGAACTTTTAAAAGAATTAGAAGAGACTATAAGAGATTATTTAATACATAATAAAAATGTAGATGAAAAATATGTAAAAGAATATCAAAAATTTAGAAAAGAAATAGAAGATGAATATATAAGAAGCTTCTATGAAATAAGATTAAAAGATTTAGATGTATATGAACTTTTATATAAGCTTGAGAAAAGATTTGGTCATGACATAATTCTTTTATGTCATGAGACTATAGAAGAATTTTGTCATAGAAGACTAGTCGCTGATTATATAGAACTTAAAACAGGAATCTATATTCCTGAAGTAGAAGTAGATGAAAAAGGATTTGTTAAGAAAAGAAATCCTATAAGATATAAAAATAGATTAATAGATACAATAAATAAGGTGTAATTATGAATAAAAAAGAAATGTATGATTTAATAGAAAATAGAAGTATTAATAGCAGTGAGAGAACTACTTTAATAAATAGTATTATTAATAAGATAATAGATTTATCTAAAGATAAAGAAGTATATGTATTAGGACATAATAATCCTGATGCAGATAGTATTATATCTAGTTATATACTTTCTAATATATTAAAATCTATGGGTATTAATGCTCATTTTAGTATTTTAGATAAAGACTATGATTATACATTTCATGATAAGAAGTTATTAGAAGAAAACTTTAAATATAAACCTTTAGTAGTATCTAAAGACAACAAATATTTTATTTTAGTAGATCATAATGACTTACAAGGATTAAGTAAAGAATATGTTCTAGGAGCATTTGATCATCATATTATAAAAGATGAAATAGATAATATTTTAGAAATAGAATATGCATCTACTAGTTTACTTATATATGATTTATTTAAAGACAAATATAACTTTAGTGATGAAGAAAAATATTTAATAGGACTAGCTACATTATCAGATACTGATTACTTAACAAGTACTCGTTTTACCAAATATGATAAAGAAGTATTTGATACACTTAACTTAGATATAAACGTAAAAGAACTACAAAGAAAATATTTTGTTACTACTGATTTTTCTTTAGGAGTAGATAAAAATTTTGAAATAAATAAAAAAGAATATATTCGTAATAATAAAAAAATAACTAGAGTACAAATATCTAGTTATGATGATAATTATTTAGAAGAATATATTAATGAAGCAAGAAAACTTAATTATTTATTATTATGGGTTAATTATGATAATAATACTACAACTATCTATTATGAAAATAGAGTTATTAAATTAGATTATCTTTTATCAAGTACTTATATGGTATTTAAAATACTTGAAGATGACCTTCATATAGATGAAATATCTATCGAAGAGTTTGAAGAAAAAATATATGATAGATATACTAAGATATTTCCTAAAGAAGAACAAAGAAACTGGAAGAAAGTTCATATTACTTATGATAAAGGTTTAACACATTTTTATAAGATTGTTGTTAATAATAGTATTATAGGTTTTGTTATGTTAGAGAGTGTAGAAGGCCTTCCTAGTTATGTAGATTACTTTGCTATATATGATGAATATCAAAGTATGGGATATGGATCAAAAGCATTTATGTATTTAAAAGATAATGTTTGTAAACTAGGTATAATAGGAGAAATAGAGAAAATAGATATAAATAATATTAATACTTCAAGAAGAGTAGAATTTTATAAAAAGTTAGGTTTTACTATTTATGACGGAGAATATATTTTATTTAAAGTTAAATATACTCCTATAGCATTAACAAATAAAAAATATACTAAAGAAGAAATAGATAAAATATTTTATACATATTATGTAGGAAATATGGGATTAGATGTATTTAATAAAAATTGTAAATTATTATAAAAGGTGATAGTATGAATAAAGAACAAAAAGTAGTTGAATACTATGTATTATGTAATAAACTTAAAAATGTTATAAGAACTGGATGGATTGACTGGAAAGTTAAAAGAGAAAGAATAGAAAGCATAGCAGAACATATCTTTGGAGTACAAATGTTAGCGCTAGCTATGAAATCAGAATATGAATATGATATTGATATTATGAAAGTAATGTATATGCTTGCTATACATGAACTAGGTGAAACTATAATAGGAGACTTAACTCAGTTCCAAATATCTAAAGAAGAAAAAGAAAAAATAGAACATGAAGCAGTACATAAAATACTTTGTTCATTACTTGATGGAGATAAGATTGAAGAACTTTTCTTAGAGTTTGATGCTCATGAAACTAAGGAAGCTATCTTTGCATATCAATGTGATAAATTAGAGTGTGATATTCAGTGTAAGCTTTATGATCAAGAAGGATGTGTTGATTTAAATCATCAAGAAGGAAATAATACTTGTAATAATGATGATGTTAAAAAACTACTCGAAACAGGACAGTCTTGGAGTTCTATGTGGCTAGAATTTGGAAGAAGAAAGTATCCTTATGATGAACACTTCCTTTCAGTATCACATTATGTAAATGATAATCTTATTAGCGAATCATTTAGCATTGAATATAAGAAAAATGATTAGGTGATAATATGAGTAATTTATATATAATTACTGGTCCTGCAGGAGTAGGTAAAAGTACCATTTCTAAAAGACTTGCTGAATCTAAAAATAAATCAGCACTTATAGAAGGTGATGAAATTTATAGAGAGGTAGTAGGAGGATACGTATCTGCTTGGAAAAAAGGGAATCATTTTGATACATTTTTAAAAGTATGTATTAGTTCTATAAAAGTATATTTAGAAGATGGCTATGATGTAGTATTTAATTATGTACTTGATAATGAAGATGTACAAAAGATAAAAGATGGTATTAAAGATACTACTATTAGATTTACTGTTTTACTTACAGATGAAAAAACTATTATGTTAAGAGATAAAGAAAGAGAAGAAGACTGCAGAATGAATGAAAGATGTCTTGTTCTATTAAATAGTTTTAAGAAAGAGTTTGAAAGTAGTAATAATACTCTAGATACAACTAATATGTCTATAGATGAAGTAGTAAGGGCTATAGATAGTGATGATAGATTTATATTATAGGTGAATATATGAATGTTATTAAGTTTGATTTAGAAAAACTAAAAACCAATAAGAATGGTTTTTCTTGTTATATTTTAGGAAGAAGTTATGACTTAGAAGAAAATGGAGTTTCTTTAAATTATAATGAAGCACTTAAATATTATAATGAGGGACTAAAATATAATGATCCTCTTTGTGAATATTCACTTGGAATATCACTTATATTAGGTTTAGGAGATGTTCTTGAAATAAACGAAGAAAAAGGTAATAAATTATTAGTAGATGCATATCCTAGAATAATAGATATTATTAATAATGAAGAATTATCATTTGAAGAAAGATTATATGCTAAATTTGTTACAGGAGCATATTACTATTTTGGACTTGGTAATATTGAAAAGGATGATAAAAGAGCTTTTGAAATTATAAAAGAATGTGCAGAAAATGGTCATATTGCTGCTATATATGATTTGGGAACTAATTTTTACTATAGTGGTGTAGGAACTAAAAAAGATATTGAAAAAGCTAAATACTATTTAGAAATAGCTAAGGAAGAAGGACTTCCTAGAGCAATAAAGAAATATAATGAATATGGATTTGAACATATTAAGCATTAGTAAGAGGTATATTTATGGAAGAAATATTTGATATATATACACGTGATGGAAAACACTTAGGAACAAAAGAAAAAACAGTATGTCATTCTTCTAATCCGGGTTTCTATCATAAACCAGTATGGATTTGGATTATAAATGATAATAATGAAATACTTGTTCAAAAAAGAGCAGCTACTAAAAAGAAGAGCCCTAATAAATGGGATATGCCTAGCGCAGGTCATGTAGTAGCGGGTGAAACAGTTTTAGAAGGCGCTATAAGAGAAACCTTTGAAGAACTAGGAGTAGAAACAATAGAATCCGATTATAAATTTATGTTTGAATATATAAAAGATTCTTCATTTGAACTAGCACAAGTATATTTGGTGAAAAAGAATATATCTAATTTTAAATTACAAGAAGATGAAGTATCTGAAGTAAAATGGTTATCATTTGATGAATTTAAAAAGTTAATTTATTCAGATGAATTTGCACCTCATGATATGGAATATAAAGATTTAGTAGTAAAAATGTTTGAAGACTATTTAAGAGGTTAATATGATAGAAGAACTAAGTAATGATAATGCTTATGAATATGCTTATGTTAATTCTAAAGCGTGGCTAGAATCATATAAAGGTATAGTAGATAAAGAGTTTTTAGAACTAATTAATACTTCTGAAAAGATAAAGATTTTTGAGAATAAACTAAAAGAACATTTATTAAATAAAGATGGCTTGTATTATCTTTTAAGAGTGGATAATAAACCAGTAGGAGTTATGAGCGTTAGAAAACCTAAGGTTGAAGGTTTTGATGACTGTATGGAACTAGGAGCACTTTACTTATTAAATGAAGTAAAAGGTAAAGGATATGGTAAATTTTTATTTAATAAAGCTAAAGAAGAAATAAAAAAACTAGGATACTCTAAAATGGTTAATGGATGTTTAGAAAAGAATCCTTCTAATGATTTTTATATTCATATGGGAGGTATCTTTATAAAAAGAGTACCTTATATTATAAAAGGTACTAATCAGGAATTATTTGAAAACATTTATTTATATGAAAATATTTAAACTATAAGGTAATTCTTATAGTTTTTTTGATATAATGATAATGGGTGAATAATATGGAACTTAAAGAAATGATTGAAAACTATAAACCTGTTAATGAACAGGAAGAAAAAGATAGAGAGTTAATGCTTAAGTATATAGATACATTTGATGATGTTTTAACTAGAAATAATGAAATGTGTCATTTTACTGCTTCTAACTGGATAGTTAATAAAGATAGAACTAAAGTTATTATGATATATCATAATATTTATAAATCATGGGCTTGGACAGGTGGACATGCTGATGGAGATAGTGACCTTTTACATGTAGCTCGTAAAGAAGCAGAAGAAGAAACAGGTCTATCAAATTTAAAACTTTTAAGTGATGGAATATATGGACTACAAATACTTACAGTAGATCCACATATTAAAAGAGGTAAGTTTGTAGCATCACACGTACATCTTGATTGTTGTTTCCTTTTCGAAGCAAATGAAAAAGATTTACTAAGAATAAAAGAAGATGAAAATAGCGGAGTTAAATGGGTTGATATTACATTAGTAAATGATTTAACTAATGAAGAAAAGATGAAACCAATATATAAAAAATTAAATGAAAAATTAAAAACTATTAAATAGGTGATTATATGAAAAAACTTGTTTGTATAGGCGGAGGAGAAATACCTAGATATAAAGATGGTGTACTTCTTCCATATGAGACAAAAGAAATAGATGAAGAAATAGTAAGACTTTCTAATAAAAGTAATCCTAATTTATTATTTATAAGTATTGCTTCATCTAATCCAGATGAATACTTTAAAGGAATTAAAAATGTTTTTTCTAAACTAGGATGTAATGTATCACACTTAGATATAAATAAATCATATGATGAAATAAAAGATAGTATTTTAAATACTGATATTATTTATGTAGGTGGGGGAAACACTAAACATTTAATGGAAGTATTAAAAGATAAAAAAATAGATGAACTTCTTATAGAAGCATATAATAAAGGTATTGTATGCTCAGGACTTAGTGCTGGAAGTTACTGCTGGTTTAAATGTAACTACGACTTAATAGAAGGAATGAATGTAATAAATGCTATTAACTGCGTTCATTATGATGTAAAAGATAATGTAGCTAAAAATAAACTATATGATGTAGTAAGAAATAAAAACTTAGTAGCATATGCACTTGATAATCAAGTAGCACTTAAAATAATAGATGATAAGATAAGTGTTATAAAAAGTAATAAAGATAAGAATGCTTACAAGATTACATTTACTGATAACAAAATTGTAGAAGAAAAAATGTAATTAATATATAAGGTGGTTTTGGTATGGTAAAAAGATTAATATTTGATGTTGATAGTACTCTTATAACAAATGTAAGTTTTAATGATGCAGTTATAAGTACATTAAAAGAGTTAAATTCTTTTTCAAGTAAAAATCTAGAAAACTTTTTTAAAGGTATATCAACATATGAAAGTATTTATAAAAGTTATAATAGAAGTGATTATAAAAAACATTTAGAAGAGAATATGGGTATTATTTTACCTAGTAGTTTTTTAGATGTATTCTTTTCATATCTAAAAGATGTAGTACCACCTAAAAATGATAAATTAATAGAAACTATAGATGATTTAGCAAGAAGATATGAGTTAGTACTTCTTACAAATTATTTTAAAGAGTCTCAGCTAAATAGACTTAATAATATGGGTATAGGTAAGTATTTTAGTGATGCATATGGAGAAAGTATTATTAAACCATATCCTGAATCATATATAGAAGCATGTGGTAATAATAATCCTAAAGACTGTGTTATGATAGGCGATAGTCTTTCTTTAGATATAGAAGGTGCTTTAAAAAATGGATTAAATGCACTATTTGTAAATACTAAAAATATATCTACTGATGGGTTAAATGTTACATCAGTAGATAAAGTAGAAAATATATCAGATGATATAATTAAAACTTTAATTAAAACGAGGTAAAACATGAAAAAGATATTATTATATGGTGATTCTAATTTATGGGGATATAGAGATGGTAAAAGAATAGAAGATAAATATCAGTGGGCTAATATGCTTAGTGATTATCTAGGTTCTAACTATAAAGTTATTCAAGAAGGACTTCCTGGTAGAGTAGCAGGTAACATTGATAAAGAAAAACCATTTAAAAATGGTAAAGATATATTTGATGCTGTATTTAGAGCATGTTCACCACTTGACTATGTAGTAATTGCCTTAGGAACAAATGATTTATCATTTGAATATAATAGAACTAGTAAGGAAATATATGATGACTTAATGTGGTATAAAGAAAGAGCTAATGAAATATATTTGGATTTAAAATTTAAAGAAAGATTCTTTAAAGAGTTTCCTAAATTTATATATGTTTTACCTGGTAACTTTGATTATGAAAATGATGCTAAAGATTTCTTTGATAAAGAAAGAGAAAATGAAAGACAAAAACTTATAAAGTTATTTAAAGATAACTATAAGGATACTTATATAGAGCTAAATAATATAGATTTAGTAAAAGGTGATGGAATGCACTACTCAGTAGAGGGTCAAAAGCAGGTATTTGATATAGTAAAGAAATATTTTGATGTGGAGAAGTAAATTAATAAATATTTATAAAGGAGAATATATGGAAAGAGTATTTAATAAATTAGTAAGAGATAATATACCTGAAATAATTATTAGTACTGGAGATGAACCAGTAACAAGAGTACTTGATGATGAAGAATATAAAGTAGAGTTATATAAAAAGCTAGAAGAAGAAACTAAAGAAGTAGTTACTTCTAAAGAACCTAAAGAAACTTTAGAAGAACTTGCTGATGTACTTGAAGTTTTAAGAGCTATAGCTAGTCTAAACAAAAAGGATTTAAATGATGTTATAGAAATAGCAGATAATAAAAAAGAAAAACGCGGTGGATTTGAAAAACGCATTTTTCTTGAAAAAACATTTATTAAAGATAACAAATAATGGAGGAATTATGAATTTAGATAATATTAGTGTAAATACTCAAAGTAGTATTAAAATGGTATTTGATAAAATGATCTATTTTGATCCATTTAAAATAGATAGTAGTATGAATGATGCTGATATTATTTTTATTACACATAAGCATTATGACCATTTTGATATAGATTCTATTAATAAAGTAAAGAGTAGTAATACAACTATTATTGCTCCTAAATCTATGGAAAATGATATTAAAAATATAGAGTTCAAGAATTATATATTTTTAAATCCAAATGAAGAAATTAATTTGGGTGATATTAATATTAAGACTATATCTGCTTATAATATAGATAAGAAGTTTCATCCTAAAAATAGTAACTGGCTTGGATATATTATTACTTATAATAATGTTTCATATTATATTGCAGGAGATACTGATAAGACTCCTGATAATGAAAATGTTAAATGTGATGTAGCTTTTATTCCTATTGGAGGAACTTATACTATGGACGCTTTAGAAGCAGCTTCCTTAGTAAAAGAAATAAATCCTAAAGTAGTAATACCTATTCACTACGGAAGTATAGTAGGCACTAAAGAAGATGCTTCTAAATTTAAAGAATTACTAAAAAATACTAATATAGAAGTAGTAGAAAAAATATTCTTTTAAAAGATGGTGATAACGTGAAGAAAGAAGAAGCAAAAACTTTATCAAAAGAAAGAACAAAAGCAATAATAGAATATATAACTCAAATCCTATCTGATAGTAAAAAAGTAACTTCTACTATGAATTTTAGTAAAGCTAAAATAGGTAATGAAACAATGTGTACTTTAGATATATTTGTTCCCGAAAGCAATTTTGAAAGACATTTAAATTTAGGTATTACTTTTGATCATCATTTAGTTTTATATAAAGATGTACTAGATAGTTTGTTAGATAACTTTCTTGATAGTGATAGTATTGGAGTAACAAAATACTTTAGTACTAGTGGTGCAAGATATTTTTCAGGAGTTAACGCAGTTAATCTAAATGGAAGTGTAATTGGTATTAATTTTAATACAATAAGTCCTGATTTTATGAACTTAGTAATGGATTATACTAAAAGATATAATGAGTTTGAAGAATCATTAAAAAATAAAGAAAATACTAATATACGAAGATAGAAATATCTTCTTTTTTATGCTATTATTAAAGCTGGTATTGTAGATGGATTGATTGTTAAGCGTCGACAGAATGTCGACAGTTGAAATTATTTAATTAAAAAGGAGTAAATTATGAATAATAAAAATGAAGTATTAATCTATGAAGATAAAGATGTATTAACTATAGTTGATATTAAATTTATAGATGAAGATATATGGTTAACTCAAAGTCAATTTGCCGTTATATAAAACGACAAGAAAACATTTGATGTATATCTCAAATATTTATAATGATAATGAATTAAGTGAAGATTCAACTATTCGAAAAAATTGAATAGTTCAAAAAGAAGGAAATAGAAAAGTCAAAATATATATCTATCTTATGATATAATAATTTATAGATTTAAAGGTGCTGATTAATATGAAAATACTTGTTACTTATCAAAGTAAAACTGGGTTCACTAAAATGTATGCAAAGTGGATTAGTGAAAAACTAAAGAGTGATTTAATTGATATTAAAAATATTATTGATATAGATACAAATGACTATGATCTTATAATCCATGGCGGATGGATTATGGGCGGTATGATTACAGGGTTAGATAAAGTAAGATTATTTAAACCTAAAAAACTAATTGTTTTTGGAGTAGGGTATACTCCAAAAGAGGTAGTAGATATTAATAAAATAAAGGAAACTAATAAACTAGGAGATACACCACTATTTTATTTTCAAGGTGGAATGAATCCTAAAAAAATGGGTTTCTTCTTTAAAATGATTTTTAAAATGGTAACAAAAGAAAAACTAGTTTATAAAGATAATACTAATAAAGAAGATATTGATGATCTTATAAATATAGTTAAAAAATAGTAATGAGGTAAAGCATATGAATAATATAGTGTTAACATCATGTGGTTTTAGAGATGATAAAGCTAAGGATAAGCTTTATCAGTTAATATCTAAAGATAAACTTGCTAGTAGTAAAGTTTTATATATTACTACTGCTATAGATGGAGAAAAAAGTGCTAATAAAGACTGGGTTATAGAGGAATATAATTCTTTGATAAACTTGGGTATAAAAGAATCTAATATTACAGAATATAAAATAGGTAATAAAGTAAATATAGATGATTATGACATCATCTATATGATGGGTGGAAACACTATATATTTACTTTATATGATAAGAAAATATAATTTTGATAGGGAAATAATAGACTTTATTAATAAAGGTAAATTATATATAGGTTCTAGTGCTGGAAGTCAAATACTTGGTAGTACTATAAAACTTAATGCTATTTATGAAGATAACCTTGTAGGTATGACTGATTTTACTGCATTAGGTATTATAGATAAAGAAATAGTACCCCATGCTAATAAGAAAGAAGATTTATTAAAAGATATAAGTAAAGAAGAATTACTTCTTCTTTATGATGGCGATGGAATAATTATATAAAAAAGAGGTGGAAAAATGAGCGTAATTTCATTAGCAAGTGGTGCTTCTTGCTGGAGAGGATTAGATTATTATAAAAACAAGAAAATAATTAATTTGAAAAAAATAAATGATTATGAATTTACAGGTACAGCAATTGGTACTAATAATTATGATATTTATTTAGATGTATCGCATCCTAGAAGATCAACTTGTTCTTGCCCACTTGCAAATGGAAAAAGAATATTATGTAAGCATATAGTAGCAACATTTTTTACTGCATTTCCAGAAGAAGCAAAAAGCTTTGAGAAAGAACAAGAAAGATTACAAGAAGAATATGAAGATTACCAAGAGAAATTATATAATAAAACACAAAGCTATATTAAATCATTAACTAAAAAAGAATTAGTAGATGAATTATCATATATTTTAGATTATGCACCTGATTGGGTATATAATGATTTTGTAAGAAGAAATGATATTGAATAATAGAAATGGAGGTAGTTATGGATAACAAAAATGAAGTATTAATATATGAAGATAAAGATGGATTAACTAGAGTTGATGTTAAGTTTATAGATGAAGATGTATGGTTAACTCAAAATCAATTAGCTGATATATATAAGACTACACAACAAAATATAAGTCAACATATTAATTCTATTTATAGTGATAAAGAATTACCAAGTTCAACTAACAAGAAATTCTTGTTAGTTCAAAAAGAAGGTAATAGAGAAGTAAAAAGAAATATAGATCATTATAATTTAGATATGATAATTGCCTTAGGATATAGGGTTCAATCTGAAGTGGCTGTAAGATTTAGAGTTTGGGCAACACAACGACTTCATGAATATATACAAAAAGGATTTACAATAGATGATAGTAGATTAAAACAGGGTGGTAATAGATACTTTAAAGAATTACTTCAAAGAATTAGAGATATTCGTTCTAGTGAAAGGAATTTTTATCAACAAGTAACCGATATATATGCAACTAGCATAGATTATGATCCTAGAAGTGAAATAACTAAAAAATTTTTTGCTACAGTTCAAAATAAATTACATTATGCAGTGCATGAACAAACTGCTGCTGAATTGATATATAATAGAGTAGATAACGAAAAACCATATGTTGGGATGACTAATTTTAAAGGTAATTATGTAACTGTTGACGATGTTAAAATAGCAAAGAATTATTTATCTGAAATTGAACTTCAAAGATTAAACTTATTAGTATCTCAGTTTTTAGATTTTGCTGAATTACAAGCACTAGAACAAAGAACTATGAAAATGAATGATTGGGTTGAAGAATTGGATAATCAAATATTATTAAATAGAAGAAAAATACTTGAAGGTAATGGTAAAGTATCACATGATGAAGCAATAAAAAAAGCGGAAAAAGAATTTCTAATTTATAGAGAAAAAGAAATGAAGGAACTTCAAAGTGATTTTGATTTATTAATGAAATCATTACCAAATAATAAAGATGAAAACAAATAATCGTAATCCGTTAATTTCGACGGAATTGAAAAAATGTTCATATTTGAGCACTTTAAAATAAAGATGTTGAGCGGGATGAATGAAAATAAAACTAATATAAACTGGTTGATTACAATTAATTTAAATCCCCTAGAAAAAATGAGGTGAAATTATATGGCGATATTTTGCACAACATATTATGTTTTAAGTTATATAGAAACTATTCCACAGATAGTAAAATTATTAAAAACTAAATCTAGTAATGATTATAGTTTAGGAATGATATCATTACAATTAATAGCTTTGATAAGTTGGTCTTTATATAT
>JAEEMF010000024.1 GCA_016283075.1 Bacilli bacterium
CGATATTGATGATTCAATTCTTGAAAGATTTTGTTCATCTATTAGTACTATTGTTCCATCTGAAGAAACTTTTAAAAATGAATTAATTTCCTTTATAAATGGATATAACGTTAAATTTGGAGCATTACCACAAGATGAATCTTTTGAAAAATCTGATTTACTTTTAGAATATGTAGATAACGAAATTAATAGAGTATATTCTGAATATGGATGTTCAAATCATATATCTGAAAGAGAATTAGAATTATTTAAAAAGAAATTTAAAGAAGCTAATACTATTCTTGAAAAGATGAAAGAACAAAATAATCGTTTTGAAGAATATAGTACTTTAATAAGTAATGAACTACAAGAAGCTTTAAAAGTTATTAATACTGCATCCAAAGATTCTTGTGAAAAACTAGATATTAAATTAAATTCTAAATTAGGTAGTATTGATTCTAGAATAGAATCACTTATTGCTTCTTTACAAGATAAGATTAATAACTGTGCTGATATAGCAGTAAAACAAATTTTAACTGAATATGAAGAAAAGTTAAATGATATGAGAAAAAGTTTTGTTGATTATGATAAAGAAGCTACTGCTAATTTACTTAGATTAAAAAATGAAGTAGATAATGGTATTAAAGATATTAAAGAATATGCTTCTAGTGATGAAGTTAAAGAAGCTATTCAATTATCTAGAGATGGTAAAGGAATACTTGCTAAAGTAGAAAGTTTAGATGGTATTAATTTTGATGAAATAGCATCTAAAGTAAATATTATGGTTCCTTCTAAAGAAGTTGTTACTACTGAAAAGAAAATAGTAGAACCTAAAAAAGTTCTTACTCCAGAGGAGAAAAAAGAACTTGAAGCAAGAAACAAAAGAAAAGAATACCTACTTGATTTAAATCAAAGCTTTGATAAGAGAAGTAAAATGATTGAAGAAGCTATGAGTGAAGGCGTTGATAAAGGTATTAAATATCATGCTAAAGTCTTAGAAGTATGTAAATGTATTCTTAATGGTGAATTCCCATATTTATATGGACCTTCTGGAACAGGTAAAACACACTTAGTTAAACAAGTTGCTGATTTATTTGGAATGGATATGGTAGAATCAGGAAGTATTAGAGAACAATATAATATATATGGTTATTCTAATATTGATGGTATATATCTTCCATCTACAACATATACTGCAGTAGATAATGGATCACTTTTATTCCTAGATGAATTTGATAACAATAATCAAAACTTATGTGTACTTTTTAATACAATTTATTCTGCACTTGAAGAAAAATTAGAAGATGTAGATAAAGAAATAATTATTTCTGAATTCGTTCATGCTAAACTTGCAGTAAATAAAAACTTTAGAATGATTGCCGCAGGTAATACTAAAGGTGAAGGAAGCAATACAGCTTACTCATCTCGTTCTAAAATTGATGAATCACTTCAAGAAAGATTTTCACCAATTGAAGTACCATTCGATGAAGAACTTGAAAGAAAAATTCTTGCTGATTATGAAGACTGGTACAAATTCTGTATGGAATTTAGAAAAGCATGTAATGCTTATGCTAAACAACAAGGAAATGATGAAGTTATTGGTGGATTTACAACAAGAGATGCTAAGATGATTTCAAGATTCTTAGAAAACGGAAGTAAATCACTAAGTGAATTATTAGAACAACGTTTTATTCAAACTAAGGATAAAAATTATTTATCATTCTTAAAAGATAGATTATGTAAAGGTTCCGATATATCTCAAATGGATTTAGAAAGTTCTGCTAAAAAAATAAAACTAAATAAAATTCAAAATGGATTTGCTTATTTAGTAGACAAAAAAAAGAATAATTAATTATGGAAAATAAATTTTTAAAAATATTTGAATCATTTTTTAAAAGTCCTTATCCTCATAACTATAAGTTATATCCAGGTAATATGTCTAAACCATATGAAGTTCGTGTTAAATTAGGTATTAAAACTAATACTTATAAAATACATGAATATACATTCTCTGGTTTATATGATTTTTATAACTTCTTAAAACAAGCTCCTGAAGCAAATACTAAAACATTTAAGGCGCTTGCATCATTAGGTGGTTATTCTACATTTGCTGGTGATACTTATGAAGAAGGACTAGAAAAAATAGTAAAACCAAGTGAAAGTTATTCGGAGTTTTTACAAATAGAAAAAAGCATAAGTAAAAACTATACTGCCTATGATTCATTTGAATCAACACATAGTGTAATTGGTGGGGCAATTGATGTAGTAAGATACGTAACTGGAACTCCTGAAATATTTATCACTAGTAAAGAAAAACCTATTAAACAAAATGTAACAATTAATATACAACTTGCTTATAATAGTGATACTACTTTTGAACAGTTATATAATAGAGCAATTATAATAGTTAGTCTTATTAAATCACTAGAAAGTCAAAACTATATTGTTAATGTTAATACATTTATGTTAGGTTATGATGGTGATGAAATAATAAAAGCTTCTTTTAAAATTAAAAGAGGGGGAATTACAGTAAATAGTCATGACTTATTTAAATCAACTTGTTTCCCGGAATTCTTTAGAAGATTATGTTTTAGATTAATAGAAATATCTGATGTTAATAATTCAGGATGGACACGTCATTATGGTGCGACATGTGATAGTGAACTTGTAAGACAAATATTAAATCTAAAACAAAATGATATCTATTTCGATGAACCTAGAAAAATGGGTATTGAAGGAAAAGATATAAAACTTGATTTTATAAATTGTATGGCTTATTTAGGATTACAAGATAAAATGAATGTTGAAAAAGAAGCAAACCAATTAGAGGCATCAGTAAAACAATATTTAAAAACAGAAAATGAGTAGATTTATTCTACTCATTTTTGTTATACTTAAGTAGGTGATAATATGTCATTTGAAGAAGAAATAAATACTTTAGAATTATTTGATGATAAAGATGATTATGTAGTAAGAAAAGGAAGTATTCCAATTCTTTTTACATCAGTACATTCTTTTAAACATTTAAAAGAAGATGGAACTATTAAATTAAATGAACCATATACTAAAGCAATAGCACTTTATTTAAATAAGTATTTTAACGTTAACTGTATGGTTAAACTTCATGATACTGGACTAGATTCTAATAGAGATAACTATGACTATTTTAATATAGAATTATTAAGATTTATAAAAGATAATAATATTAAATTAGTAATAGATCTTCACGGAGCAAGTTTATCTAAAGACTTCGATGTAGAATTAGGAACAATGAATAACTTATCAGCAAGTTTTAGTACTATAAATGAATTTAAAGAATCCTTTGTAGAAAATGGTATAACTAATGTTAATATAAATGATCCTTTTAAAGGAGGACTTGTTACTCAAAGTATTTATAAGTTAGATGATACTGAAGTAATACAACTAGAAATAAATAGATCATTTAGAGATTATAATAATTTAGATAACTTATATAAGTTAATAAAATGTTTGGAAAAGTTTATAAATCAATATAAAGAATATATAAATAGATAAATAATATCAATTTTTATTGATATTATTTTTTTCTTTGTGTTAGAATAGATATCACATTAATAGGTGATAATATGGCTGAAGTAGATAAAGAGTTTAAGTTTATAAAAAAGGGTAAGTATGATGTTAGTAATAAAATATTTTTAGATTTAGTATTTAATAATAACTGTAATTATAGCTGTCCTTTTTGTATAGCAAGAACTAATACATACTCAGAAGATAACTATGATAAGTGGAAGAGTTCTTTTTCAAAAACAATTGATATCTTTGGAAATGAAATAGATAGTTTAATAATACTTGGTGGAGAAGCTACTATAGATAAAAGATTTTTTGATAGATTATCATTTATTGATGAAGTTACTAGTGGTAAACATATATTTACTATTCTTACTACTAATGGTTATAAATTACAAAGTGATTCTTTTTTAGATAAAGTTGGTAATTCTTCTATAGATAGTTTTAATATATCTATGATGAATCATGATCCTTTAAAAAATAAACTACTTATGGGAGATACTATAGATATAGATAGTTTAAAGCGTATTTATGAAGTTATAAAAGAATATGGTAAGACTTTAAGACTTAATACTAATGTTGCTAAAAATAATCTTAATTCTCTTAAAGAGATAGAAGATTATATAAGATTTTTTAAAGGATGCCAAGATGCTATTAAGTTTACTCCATTAATGGAAACAGATATGTTTGATACGGTTAGTGGTGTTTTAAAATATACTAAAGAAAAAGCTTTAAGTAAAGAAGAAATAAAAGTATTATTTGACTCTTTAGCAAGAAAATATAAATCTTCTAAACATAATGATAAAGTATTTGGACTTATTAATTACGGAGAAGTAGATGCTTTAGGAAGTCATATTATTTTAAAATATGAACAAGTAGAAGATATGTATGACTTAGGTAGAGTTATACCAACTTTAAAATTATATCCTAATGGTAATTTATCTAATGAGTGGAATCATAGGAAGAATATATTAGATGATTTTAGTAGTAATAAAGTATATGAATTTAAAAGTAGATAGTTTATCTACTTTTTTGATATAATAATGTATAGGTGATAAGATGAGAAAAGTTATAAAAAATGGACTTGTTATTTCAATGGATGAAACAAGAGAAAAAATAGAAAAAGTAGATATAGTAATAGATGATGATACTATTACAAGTATTACTAATAATTATGAAGGCACTTGTGATTTATTAATAAATGCTGAAGGTAAAATAGTAATGCCTGGTTTAATAAACTGTCATACTCATTTAGGAATGAGTTATTTTAGAGCAACTAATGATGATTTAACACTTCAGGACTGGCTTACAAAAAAAATATGGCCTATAGAAGATAAAATGAATAATGAAGATGCGTACTTATCATCACTTGTGTCTCTTTTAGAAATGATTAAAACTGGTACTACTACATCAAATGATATGTATTTTAATACAGATGGTACTTTAAAAGCTTTAAAAGAATCTAAAACAAGATGTTTATTTAC
>JAEEMF010000025.1 GCA_016283075.1 Bacilli bacterium
AACTCTATTAAAGATATTTTAGGTTATACTGTGGAAAATCCTAATGACTTACTAGCAATATCCTATATAAAAGAAATAATTAAACAAAAAACAAATATTAAACCTATATCAATAAAAAGAACTAATGATTTCCACAGTAAAAAAATAACCGGAAAAATTACAAGTGCCACTAGTATAAGAGAAGCACTTAAAAAGAAGAAAAATGTTAAAAAGTATGTTCCTTCTTTAACATATAACTATTTAAAGAAAGATGTTCATCTTATAGAAGATTATTATGATTTATTAAAATATAAAATAATTAGTGAAATAGATAATCTAAGTATTTATCAAACAGTAGATGAAGGACTTGATTCTAGAATAAAGAAATATATATATGAATCAAATACTCTAGAAGAATTAATTAATAATATTAAAACTAAAAGATATACATACAATAAAATTAGTAGAATGCTTATTCATATCTTATGTTCATTTACTAAAGAAGAAGCAAGTAAATATAAAGAAAGTGAATATATAAGAGTACTAGGATTTAATAATAAAGGTAAAGACTTACTTAATAAAGTAAAGAAAACTAGTAAATTACCTATTATTACCGGATACTCTAATATAAAAAGTGAAATACTAAATATAGAACTAAGAGTAAGTAATATCTATTACTTAACATCAAAAAATAAGACTACCTTAATGAAAAGAGAATATATGAGTTCTCCTATCATAAGGTAGTCTTTTTTATTTTTGACAGTTAGGGCAAAGATATGTACCTCTTCCACCCACTCTTATTTTAATAATAGGAGTATTACATATCTCACATGGTTTCTTCTCTTTAGTATGTACTTTTAAATAATTTTGATACTCACCTATTACACCAAGTTCAGATGTATAACTTCTTATAGTAGTACCTTTATAAATAGTCGCTTTACTAATAATATCAAAACATGCTTTTCTTATTAAATCACATTCTTCTATAGTTACATCCTTACCTAGTCTTCTAGGATCTATCTTAGAAGCAAATAATACTTCATCTACATATATATTACCTAATCCATTTATAATGGATTGATCTAAAAGTAACTCTTTTATATGTTTATTACTTTGAATATGATTATAAATATATTCTTTAGTAAGTTTATCACTATCAGGTTCTATACCAAGTTTAGCTATTTCGCTATATAAAGAAGCATCCTTAGTTTTAACTAAACTCATTATTCCAAACTTACGAACATCCTTATATCTTAAATCATACCCATTATCAAGTTTAAATATAATATGTTCATGTTTATCGTATGGAGTATCACTTTTAATATAGTTATATTTACCTTCCATACGAAGATGTGATACAAATCCGTACTCACCTAAATCAAAGATAAGCCATTTACCATTAGTACTTATTTTATTAAAAGTTTTACCTATTAAAATTTTTTTAAATTCATCTTTATTAGATTTAATAATATTATCATATCTATAAATAATATCCACTATTCTAAGACCTAGTATTTTATTATCTAAAGCTTTTTTTACAGTTCTTACTTCAGCAATTTCAGGCATCTTATCACCTCTTTAATTAACAATTATTATATCAAATAATTAGTATATTTGATATAATGTAAGTGGTGATACTTGTGAAAAAGATAGTTAAATTATTAACAGTTTTATCACTTATACCAATGTTATGCGGTTGTGATATAGTTGATAAAGTTAATAATATATTAAAAAAAGATAATGAACCTGTTATAAAAGATAATATAAAAGAAATAGAAGAATTACCTTATCCTAGAGAACCAGAATATAAAGATGAAAATCCTGTTAAAGTAGGTATCTACAAATATAATGGATCTTGGGATAAAGTAAGTGAATATACATATTCAAGCTGGACTAGATTTCAACCTATAATTCAGTACAACGTATTCTTAACAGATATAGATCATATAAATGGTGGAAGTACTGCTAATACTTTTGATAGTTATAAAAATAAATACTCTACTCCATTTAAATATGGAGTAAATATAGCATTTACTAATGATAAAGGAGAATATATTTCATTTAACTCTAAAGGTGTTGAAAATGTACTTGAATATAATGGATACTTACTAATATATCTATATGATGCTGTAAAACATAGATATGATAGTTGGTACTCACATACTACTGCAAGTGAATGGAATGATAGTAGTAATATTACATCTATTAAAGTATGCCCTGGAGATAGATATGAACAAATTACTTCTGATATTGAAGTAACAGTATTTACTTATGATAGTGATGATGACTTTGATAAAGATGGTAACTATAGAGGAAATAGTAAACATACAGTGACACTTAAAAAGGTTTAACAATTTGTTAAACCTTTTTTAATACTTACTAGTAATTCCAAAATATTCTTCTACTGTAAGCCAGTCTCCATTATTATAAAGTTTTTTTGCTAAATCTTTACCTACATATCTTATATGCCATGGTTCATACATATATCCTGTTTGATCATCTTTATCTTTTACATAACGAATAATAAATCCATATCTATAACAGTTATCATTTAACCATTTACCTTCTTTAGTATTAATAAAACTTTGAGATAAACTATTGATATCTGCAGCAAGTCCTGTTTGATGTTCTGAGTGACCTGGTCTTGCAGATAAAGTATCAGCTTTAGTTTTACCATAATATGATACCCAGTTATTATATGTACCCTGCTGAGTTGCATATGATCTATAACCACTTATTACTGAAAGATTAACTCCTTCTTTTTTAGCAGCATTTTTTAAATCATTAAAATTACTATTAAATAGTTCTAGTAATCCTCCAGGATTATATGAATTAGGAAGTGCATATGTTTTATTAGCAATTAATAATCCATTAACATAATATAAATTATCTATCTTTTGAACTAAGTATCCTTTATTTGTAGTTTCAACTACTTCAATATTTTTACCATTTTTTTCAGCTTCGGAAATAACTTTTACTTTTACTTCTTTAGTAGCTTTATTATTATTAGCATCTATTGCAGTAACATTAACTATAAAAGTTCCTACTTTAAAAGTATCAAGATCTATATCAGTTGATATATCTAGATTATCATGACTATTATCTGTAACAGGTATTTCAACTTTATCATACTGATTTACTGTTACTTCATCAGTAATAGTAGGTGCTTTATCATCTACTACATTAAGTTTTACACTGTATTTCTTATTATTATATAAAAATGTACCAGTATAAGTACCATTTATATAGTTATCCACATTATTACTCCAAGAAATACTACCTTTAGCTTTCTTAGTAAAGTCATTAAGTGTTGGAATAGCTTCTCCTATTTTAATAGTAAGTTCCTTAGTATAATTAAAACTTGTTAATATATAAATACCTACTATACCCAAAATAATAATAGGAGTAAAAATTAATATTTTTTTCTTCATAAACATCACAAACTAATTATATCATAATTTTAATACTAAATACTTGAAATAGATATTTATAAATGTTAAAATTAAGTTGTAAAGATAGGAAGTGCATAATATGAAAAACATCACATCTATACATTGCAAAAATTTTTATGAATAAAAAGAGGACAATTTTTGTGCTCTTTTTTTGTATTTTGGGAGGGTTATATGAGTAAAAATAGTTTAAAAGAAAAAATGGAAGATGTAAGATTTGAAGTCGAAACATTTTGTATTACAGAAGATGATATGAAAAAGAAGTTTGGAGTAACAAATATAGATGATCCAGATGAAATAAGAAAAAAAATATATGCAGTTGTTACACAAACTGATTACCTATATAAGTTATATAATAAAGATCCATTAGAATGGACTATTTCTAAAATTACAATAGGAGCTTGGACTGTTCCAATAAAAGAAGAAAAACTCCTAAGTTATGATGAGATAAAAGATTTAGGATTTAATGATAAAGATATAAAACCAACTAAGATAAGCACTCCATCGAAAACTAGACAACAAAAATTCTCAGTTGAATTTAAAACAAGAGATAAAAAAGATTTACCAACTGAAGAAGCGGCAAGAAGATTAGAAGAAATAGTTAAAAACCCAGCACTTGAATTATCAAAACTAAGTATAATTGAATCAGCATTAAATGCTAAAAAATATGAAATGAATTTAATGAATAAACCACCTGTTCTTGCATATGATAAGGATAAGGTATTGGTTGTTCCAGATGTAGAATTACACCTTGGTAAATTATCAAGTTTCTTTGATTCAAACGATGCATATAACTATAAAAAAGCCTTATATAGATATATTCATTCAATTCAAGAAACATGTAAAATTCAAGAGTTATATAGACCAGCTACTGTTATTGTTTCAATAGGACAAGATTTCCATAATAGTGATACTGCTACAGATATAGCAACTACTACAAAAGGAACACAACAAATTAATGACTCTAGATATCAAAAGATTATTATGACAAGTTTAATGTCTCATAAATGGACTATTGAAAAATTAAAAGAGAAAAGTGAAAAAGTTATTGTTGTATTACAGGCTGGAAATCATGACCAATTAATGAGTGCAGCAGTATATAGTGCACTTAAAATGATCTATGCAAATGATCCAAAGGTAGAAATTAAAACAAGACCTGAAGATTATAGATTGGCAACATGTGAAATAACAGGCAATACTATGGCGGTATTTTTCCATGGTCAAGCATCTAATCCAGATAAAATGGTGGAAATGGTAGAAACATATTTCCATGAAGAAATTAAAAAAGTTGATAACGTAATTATATATCCTGGACATGTACATTTTAATTCACTAAACAATTATTCAAAACGTAAATCATATAATTCACATATGACAGTATGTGTAAGTGGTTGTCCTGCTGGTGAAGGTGCATGGGAAGCAGAAAACGGATATCAAACAGATAAAACTACAAATGTTTATATCCAAGATGTTAACAAAGGTTTATATGCTACATTTAACTTCAAATTATCAAATGAAGAGCTTGAAAAAGGAGTTAAGATACCAAGTGATGAACCTGGTTTAGATTTATATGATATACTTCAATCAGGTATTGATAATAATGATAGAGAACTACAAATAGAGGAACTTGAAAAAACAAAATCAAAATTACAAGATCAATATAAAGATAATCAAAAACAGTGGGAATCAATTATTACAAAACTAGCTAAATTATATAAACAAAAGAAACCAACTAAAGAAGAATTAAGAAAAAGTTTATTAGCGTTAGGATTTCCAGAATCTGTAAAAGATATTGATGAAGCTATTAAAGTAATTGATCAAAAAATTATATTATTAAAAAAAGAAGAAGTTTGTTAATCAAACTTCTTTTTATTATCTTACATAAACCTTATTACCTTTTTTAACAGTTTCACTTTGCCACTCATTATCAAATGGTCTAGCATAAAATAAAGTGTTAGGAAACCATCTACAAAAATCGGCATATCTATCTCCTATTTCTTTAGAAGATACTCTATCTGTATAGCGGAAACCTAAATATGAATCATGACTTTCTGGATATTTAATACTCTTTGTATAATCTCCAGTATAACCATCTGTAAGTACTTTCATATAATCAGCATATCCATTAAGTATACTAGGATAGTCATTTAATACTTCACCATATATAATTAAGCCATACTTCTTTAAACAGTATAAAACATTATCCCAAAACTTACATCCGTATTCTCTTGGAAGTGCAATATTCTTAGCGGCATCAAATCTAAATCCATCAACACCGCAATCAATTAAACTGTTTAAAAAATCAGCAATTATAAATTGTAATTCAACATTGTAACAATTAAGTCCAGGAAGTCCTGGCATACTTTTATGAGTTACATCATAACGATTTCCCCAGTCATGAATAATATCTCTATCTTTCCAAAATTCTGGTCTATTTCTTAAATAGTCCGGAATTTTTTCATGTGGAGAAGTTTCTCCATTATCTTTACCAGCCATATGATTACAAATAACATCTGCTACTATTTTAATGTCATATTTATGTGCTTCAGTGCATAACTTTACTAAATCATCACGACTGCCAAACTTATTACCAATCTTAAAATCAACTGGTTGATAGCTAATCCACCACTCACTAGAATTTTCATCTTTTAGTGGTTGAATTGGGTTAATCTGAATAACATCAAAACCCTGATTATGGATTTGTTCTAAATATGGAATAATCTCTTTTAAGGGCCAATTAAATAAATGTAGTATTCTCATATCATCACCTATTATATACTTATATTATAACAAAAAAAGAGACAAAAGTCTCTATTTTAATTCATCGTTTGCTTTAGAATTTAAAGTTAAATCACTAACTCTTCCAAGCTTATAAGCATAATAACCTGCTGCTCCAATCATAGCAGCATTATCAGTACAATATTTCATAACTGGGAATACTAAATGATATCCTTCTTTAGCACATTCTTCAGTTAATTTATTTCTAAGTCCTTTATTAGCAGCAACACCACCAGCTACAATTAAGTTATACACATTATATTCTTTCATAGCTTTAATAGTCTTTTTAACAAGAATATCTACTACTCTATTTTGAAATGAACAAGCAAGATCTGCTTTACGAATTGGATTTCCCCTTTGAATTTCGTTATGTGACATATTAATTACAGCACTTTTTAAACCACTAAAACTAAAGTTGTATGAATCATCATCAAGAGGAGTTGGAAGACTATATGTATCTTCTCCTTCAAAAGATAATTTATCAATAAGTGGTCCTCCTGGATAAGGAAGGTTAAGAACTCTAGCTACTTTATCATAAGCTTCACCTACTGCATCATCAAGTGTTCCACCAATTTTTTTAAATTCATAATCATCTTTCATAAGAACTATTTCAGTATGACCACCACTTACTACAAGAGCCATAAGTGGAAACTTCATAGGTTCAACTAAATTATTAGCATAAATATGTCCAGCTATATGATGAACAGGAACTAATGGTTTGTTATATAAATATGAAAGAGTTTTAGCAGCTTGCATACCTACTAAAAGAGATCCAATTAGACCTGGCCCATATGTAACTGCTATTGCAGTAATATCATCCATAGTCATATTAGCTTTCTTTAAACACTCTTCAATAACAAGGGTGATACTTTCAACATGATATCTACTTGCTATTTCAGGAACTACACCGCCATATAATGCATGTATATCCATTTGTGATAATACAACAGTAGCAATTTCTTCATGTCCATTTTTTATAATTGATACACTTGTTTCATCACAACTAGATTCAAACGCTAGTATATATACATCTTCCATTATTTCAACTCCTTTACCATTAAAATGCCATCTTCACCTTTATAATAGCCTTTTCTTGTTGCTACTTCTGTAAACCCTTGCTTTTTATATAGTGAAATTGCATTAATATTCGATTTTCTTACTTCTAGACTAATATTTTCAACATCGTTATCTTTACACTTTTTTACTAAGTAATCAACAAGACTACTAGCAATATGTTTTCTGCGATAATCATTATCCACAAATATATAATCTATTTCAGCTTTTTCATACATTAAATCATAATTTAAAAATCCTACAATTTTATCATCTAAATAATACCCTACATAATGAGAAAATGGACCTATCTCTTTTATAGAAGTATTAAAGATTTTTAATAAATTATTAATTAAATCAATATTATCTAATTCTTTAATCATTTTTCTTACTTAGAAGATTTGCTTCTGCTTCAGTCATTTTTAAATAACATGGATTTAATATATGAGGATTAACTCCTTCATCATTATTATGCTTATTAATTATTTTTAAAACATCTACATTAGATTCTACTACATCAGCAAAGTAATTTAAATCTTCATCACTTACAAAAGTATATGATTTTTCTTTTGGTAAGTTATTTGATAAACTTTCTAAACTAATATATGAATCTTCTAAAACTGGATTTAAATCTCTATCATAAATTGCACCATAAACACATGCTCTACGAGCATCGATCATAGGAACTACTAAATCTGTTGATACACTAGTAGAAGCAAGTACTTCTAAACTAGATATTGGAATACATTTAATCTTTTTAGCCCATGCAAAAGTTTTACTAATAGTAACACCTATTCTAATACCTGTAAAAGAACCAGGCCCTACTACAGAATATACTTTCTTTATATCATCAGGAGTAATTCCTGCTGAAGAAATACATTCATCTATTATTCTAAAGATATATGCTGATAAATCACCATCTATTCTTTCATTATGAATTGTTAAAACTTTTCCACTTTCTTCATCAACAACTGCAACTATTAAACGATAATTACATGTATCTATAAATAAACTCATTATAATACAGCCTCACATAATTCTTCATACTTTCTACCATGTGGTTCAAGTATTAAAAGACGTTTATTTTCGTCTACTGCAACGAATTTAATATCTAATCTTTCATTAGGTAATATATCTTTAATAGTATCAGCCCACTCAATAACTACTACTCCACCTTTATTAAAGTAATCTTCAATACCAACACTGTCAGTGTCTCCATCTAAACGATAAACATCCATATGGTATAAAGGTAATTCACCATATAAATATTCCTTAATTATTGAAAATGTTGGAGAAGTAATTGTTTCGTTAATTCCTAAAGCATTTGCAATACCTTTAGTAAACATAGTTTTTCCACTACCAAGTTCACCATTTAAGCAAATAATCATATTAGGAAACTTCTCTGATTCAAAGTTTTGAGCGAGTTCAATTGTTTCTAATTCACTCTTTGTTGTAATTCTATATTCCATATAACCACCTCATATTATCTAACAATATTTTATCAAAGTGCAATTTATAAATCTAGTTATTATGTAAAATAAGTATTAAACTTAACACTTAAAAAAAACCAAAAAAAAAATTTGCAACTACCTATCTTCGCTTACACTATTGTCGGCGTGAAAGAGCTTAACTTCTGTGTTCGGGATGGGAACAGGTGTATCCTCTTTGCTATCGTTACAAATTTATTTAGAGAAAATAATTCTCTGAAAACATGATAATGTGGATTTTATTTTAAAGTTTCACAAATTAATGGGATTAAATCCTCGTTCTATTAGTATTAGTCAGCTCAACGTATCGCTACGCTTCCACCTCTAACCTATCAACCTCATCGTCTTTGAGGGAACTTACTTTATTAAAAATGGGAAAACTCATCTTGAAGTTGGCTTCCCGCTTA